>NZ_JAZDRM010000024.1:0-77225 GCF_047501495.1 Ancylobacter sp. G4_0304
CAAAAGCGGGGCGATGATCGCCCATTCCTCGTCCGTCAATTCGTGGCGGCGCATCTCTCTCTCCCCTATCGAGAGAGGTTGAATCACGCTCCTAGCCGGCCCGCAAATTTATGGGGCCACTGCCTAGGCGGCGGTGGGCGGCGCGGTGCACGTCGCCAGCCCGATGAGCTGGCCCTGCAGGTAGGTGCAACCCCACTGCGTCAGCAATTCGCCGGTCGGCTCGTCGAGCACCCATTCGGCCACGGTCTCGATGCCGAGATTACCCGCCAGATCGAGCAGCGCCCGCACGAAATGCCGATCGTCCGGCGACTGCATGAGCGAGCTGATGAAGCTGCCGTCGATCTTCAGCATATCGACGCCGAGCCGCCGCAGGTTGCGGAACGAGGTATAACCGACGCCGAAATCGTCCATCGCGACCTTGCAGCCAAGATCGTGCAGCCAGTTCACGGTCCGGCGCACCGAATCGAGGTCGGCAATGGTGGCCGATTCGGTAAGCTCCAGAATCAGGCGCTCGCCGAATCCCTGCCGCGATCGCTCTTCCAGCAGGTTCAGCCACGCGCCATCGTGGATCGAGCCGGGCGAGACGTTGACTGAGAGCCTCAGCGCCGGGTCGGCCTCCAGCGCGGCGAAGGCCAGTTCCAGGCTGCGCAGGTCGATCAGCCGGGTCAGGCCGAAGCGCTCGGCGGTGGGAATGATCGCCGAGCCGTCGAAGACATGCCCACTATGGCTCGCGATCCGCACCAGACATTCGTGGAACGCCACCTGCCGCGTCGCGCCAGCCGCGATCGGCTGGAACGCCAGCTTCACGCGCCCCTCGCTGAGCGCGGACACGATATCGTCGGCGAAGCGCAGATTGGCGCGGCACTCGGCCTCGCGGTCGAAGCTCGGCGAATAGCTGAGAAAAGTGCCGCCGGCGGAGGCGCGCACGCGTTGCAGCGTGTCCTGCGCCCGGGCGAAAATCTCGCCGACATTGCGCCCCTGCCGCGGGGCGACCAGCCCGCCGGCGGAAATCGTCACCGAGACAGCACCCGCCGCGGTGCGCGCGGCCGTGCCGTTCACGGCGGTGAGAAAGCGATGCGCGGCGCCCGCCAGATTCTCGCCCGGCCAGTCGCGCAGCAGCAGCGCGAACTTGCTACCGGAGAATCGCGCCATCTCCTCGCCCTCGCGCAGCTGCGCGGCGAGGCGCAGCCCAACGATGTCGATCACCTCGTCGGCGACTCGGTAGCCATAGGCATCGTTGAACTGGCTGAGTTGGTCGATCGATACCAGCATGAAGCCGAACTCACCGCCATCGGCGTAGCGGGCGGCAAGGCGCTCGTCGATCATGGAGGCGAGGCGCTGGCGGTCGGCCTGCATGCCCGGCGGCTTGGCGTAGCGCACCGGCCGCCCGACCGAATAGCGCCGGATCATTCCGTCGACCTGCACCAGCCGGCCATGGGCGTCGAAGCGTCCGACGCCGCGATCCTCGATCCACAGCCGCCTTTGGCCGCAGCCGGGCGGCAGCGACAGGCAATAGACGGTCTCGAAGGGCCGGGCGTGGCCGATATCGGGAGGGGAGAGCGCCTGAAGGCCCGGAAACAGGCCGCCGCCATGGAGATTGCTCGCCATCGCGGCCTCGGCGCGGCACAAACCGGAGCCGGGCTCGACCAGCGCGCCATATTCCTTACCGGTCCGCGCCCGCTGCCAACGATGCGGCCCGAGCAGGTCCCGCGCATTGTCGCTCCAGCTCACCTGATCGGTGTCGATGGTCCAGGAATAGACGGCCGCGCCCAACTCGCAGATGACCTGCCGCATCGCCTCGCATGTGAGGGGCAGCTCGGAATCAGGTCGGGCGAGCAGGACTCCGTCATCCATGGAGCGCCACCGATATGGTGTCATTATACGACGGCACGGTAGCACACCTCCACCCTGTGCCGTGAATCCGCACAGTAAATAATGGAACCGGAGTGCCGTCCACCTCGACCGGGGGAACAGGCGCCGTTTCCGCCTGAAAGCACCGGCGGACGCCCGCAGTGCCGACACCGGCGCGGCGCACCACGCAAAAAGACGCCGCGCCAGACAGGCTGACGCGACGCTCTCGACGGATTTCGCAGCGAATCAGCGGCGACAGGACAGACGGGGGCGGGAACGACGCGCCGAGCGAACCCAACGCTTTCTGTTCCCGCGACGCCTGCGCGTCGGCCGGCCGAAAAGGCTCAGGCCTCGGCCTTCACCTTGAGGACCTGACGGCCCTTGTACATGCCGGTCTTCAGGTCGAGGTGGTGCGGACGGCGCAGCTCGCCGGAATCCTTGTCCTCGATGTAGGTCGGCTTGGCGAGCGCGTCGGCGGAGCGGCGCATGCCACGGCGCGACGGGCTGGTCTTCTTCTTCGGAACGGCCATAGTCTCAACTCCTGTACCGACGTGCCCCAAGACCCTGGAAAGGGAGCCGGCGCCGGGTCGTGCTTATCTGGAGCGCGGCTTATACAGACTCATGCGCGCAAACGAAAGGGGCTGCGGACAGCCGTTTTCGACAAAGCGCGCCGATCCCCGCCGCATCCTTTCGCCCGGGCTGCCGGCTTTCTCAAGGCGGGCTCAGCCGAGCGGGCCGAGGCAGGCGGTAAGCTCGGCGCCCTCGCGCGGCAGCCGGGCCTGCAAGCGCCCGGCAAGACGCGAGACGCCGGGGCCGGGCTTGGCCGCGCTGCGCCGATGCGGGTTGGGCAGGATCACCGCCATGAGCGCCGCCTGCCGGCCGGTCAACTCGCGTGCCGGGCGGCCGAAGGCGTGCTGCGCGCCGGCTTCCGCGCCAAATTCGCCGTTCGGCCCCCATTCGGCGATGTTGAGATAAATCTCGATCAGCCGCCGCTTGGGCATGACCGCGTCGAGATAGAGAGCGAGCGGAATTTCCAGCCCCTTGCGAATGAAGCTTCGCCCGTTCCACAGGAACAGGTTCTTGGCGACCTGCATGGTTATCGTCGAGGCCCCGCGCGCGGGCTCGCCGTCATCGGCATCGTCCATCACGTTCTGCAGCTCCACGAGGTCGACGCCGTGATGGCTGCAGAAGCGCGCATCCTCGGAAGCGAGCACCGAGCGCACCAATGCCGGCGATATCTCCTCCAGCGGCACCCAGTCGCGGGTCACCGGCTGAAGTGTCGCCCAGCGCCAGAGCATGAGGGTCGAAATCGGGGGCACGACATTATAGGCAAGGCCGAGCGCGAGCGGCACCGCAATGACGATCAGCGCGATCTGCAACAAACGCCTCAGCCACCCGCCCATTTCGCCTCCCTGCCCGCCCTCAATAACTAGGCGATAGGCGCGGTTCCGCAAATGGCTGACGGCAAGGATAGTGAACCAAGAGGACATACGCCCGCATTATCCCGGCGTGTCCGTCCACAGAGCCGGCACGGTGGCGAGGATCGGGGGAACCACGAACACCCACATTCCCGTGCCGATGAACAGCCCCGCCGCCGCGAGGCAGCCAAGGGCGAAGGCCGCGGCGGAGGGTGTCATCTGGCGGATCCGCGTGATCGCGGCGGCACGCTTCTCGTCCGGGGCGGCATGAAGCAGGGTGCCGACATCCAGCATGATCTGCGTCACTGTCATGGTCATGACGGTGGTCGGCGGCGCGGTGGCAAGGTGCAGGCGATGGGTCGCATTCTGCATCGCCATGGCGCTCACCAGTATCATTCCGGTCACGAGGGCTTGCCAGGCGTCGCCGTCGGGAAACGGGCCGCAATGAATCGCCAGCACCGCGGCGCCGACCAGCAGCAGCGCCTTTACGGCGAGCAGCAGCCGGAAGGCGCGCCGGCCGCGCTTCTGCATCACGACCGACAGGAACTGCGTGAGGACGACGACCAGGCAGAAAACGGGAAGCGCCAGCAGCTTCGCCACCGCGCCGGAGGCTCCGTGCGCCAGCGACGCTCCGAAGGTCACGAAATTGCCGGTGACGTGGGTGGTGAACAGCCCGTGCAGGGCGAGGAAGCCGGCAGTATCGACATAGCCGCCGTTCAAGCTCAGCAGGAGGGGAACACGGTTCAGCGCCATTCCGTCACATCCTTTCGCAAATCGGCGTTGGGAAGGCTAAGCAACCGAGGGCGCCAAAGCCAGCGCAAGCAGGGCCCGCACCTGTCCGTGCGAATCTTCGAGGTGGGACCACGCTTGACGGCGCAGCGCAGCCGGGGCACGCAACCATCCCAGCCGTACTGATCCTTCATGCCGGAATCGACGATGACGCCGCCCGACACCCCTCTTCCCGAAGCACTGGCGCGCGCGGCCGACGAGGTCGGCCATTCCATCGACCGGGCCATCGCCGGCGCCGGCATCCCCAGCGCGCGGCTCGCCGCCGCGATGCGCCACGGCGCGCTGAACGGGGGCAAGCGGCTGCGGCCCTTCCTCGTCATCCAATGCGCCGCGCTGTTCGGCGTCGGCGCGGCGCAGGCCCTGCCGGCCGCCACCGCGCTCGAATGCGTGCACTGCTATTCGCTGGTGCATGACGACCTGCCGGCGATGGACGACGACGATTTGCGCCGTGGCCAGCCGACGGTGCACCGCGCCTATGACGAGGCGACCGCGATTCTCGCGGGTGATGCCCTGCTCACTCTCGCCTTCGAGATACTGGCCGGCGAGGCGACGCATCCCGACCCGGCGGTGCGTATGGCGCTGGTGGCGAGCCTTGCCCGCGCGGCCGGCGGCGGCGGCATGGTGGGCGGGCAGATGCTCGACCTCGCCGCCGAGGGCCGCTTCGAGGGCGACGGCCGCCCCCGGCTCGATGCCGACGCCATCATGCACCTTCAGGCGCTGAAGACCGGCGCGCTGCTGCGCCATGCCTGCGAGGCGGGCGCGCTTCTTGGCGGCGCGTCACCTGCGGAGAAAGCGGCGCTCGACACCTATGCCCGCGCCATCGGCCGCGCTTTTCAGATCGCCGATGACCTCCTGGATGTCGAAGGCGACGCCGGCACCGTCGGCAAGGCCGTGGGCAAGGATGCGGATGCCGGCAAAGCCACTTTCGTCGAGTTGCTGGGCATTGAAGGCGCCCGCACCGAGCTGGCGCGGCTGGTCGAGGAGGCCACTGCCGCGCTCGCCGGCTTCGGCAGCAAAGCCACACTGCTGGCGGAAGCGGCCCGTTTCATCGCCGAACGCCGCAATTAGTGATCCACCCTACTCGACGGAACCTTCCCTTGCCTCCATGTTTATCGTGACGTAAGCCTCGACCTGCCATAGTTCGGGCAGGCGCGTTGGTTGCGTCTCTGGGAGGTTCACATGCGTCTGGTTCCGTTCGCTCTTGCCGTGCTGATGTCCGGCGCCGTCGTGCTCGCCGTGGCGCCTGTGCAGGCGCAGGATTCGCCCACGCGCCTGACCCTTCGCAAGCCGGCGCCGAAGTCCTATCTCGATCCCGGCACCGTGGTGAAGCCCGGCACCGGCCGCTATCTCAACTATGTCGACGTGGTGCAGTCGCGCTATCCGCAGTATGGTGACAACAGCACCATCACCGGTACGCGCTATCCGCTGCCCGACCAGTACTACCTGCCGAAGTACTGAGCGCCCGAGACGGCGAGATTTTCCGGCCCGGCATGCCCCGCATGCCGGGCTTTTTGATTCGCGACCTCGGTCCCGGCCCTTACAAGAAAACGGCGCGCAACCCGTGGCGCGCGCCGTTTATGTTCAGCAGATGGGTCCGGCGCTCAGGCCGCCTTATCGAGCTCGGCCAGCAGCGCGTCGCCCATGCCTTCGGTACCGACGCGGGTCGTGCCCTCGGCATAGATGTCGCCGGTGCGGTACCCGGATGCCAGAACGCCGGCGATGGCCGCCTCGATGCGGTCAGCGACCTCTCCCAGGCCGAAGGAATAGCGCAGCGCCATGGCGAGCGACCCGACCATGGCGATCGGGTTCGCGACGCCCTTGCCGGCGATGTCGGGGGCAGCGCCGTGCACGGGCTCGTATAGCGCGCGGCGCTTGCCGGAAATCTCCTCCACGCCGCCGAGCGAGGCGGAGGGCAGCATGCCGAGCGAGCCGGTCAGCATCGCCGCCACGTCGGAGAGCACATCACCGAACAGGTTGTCGGTCACCAGCACGTCGAACTGCTTGGGCGCGCGCACCAGCTGCATGGCGCAGCTGTCGGCGAGCTGGTGCTCCAGCGTCACGTCGTTGTACTCGGCGCCATGGACCTCGCTCACGACCTGCTTCCACAGCAGACCGGACTTCATCACATTGTGCTTCTCGGCCGAGACCACCTTGTTGCGGCGGGTGCGGGCCAGCTCGAAGGCAACGCGGGCGATACGCTCGATCTCGTAGGATTCATAGACCTGGGTGTCGATGGCACGCTTCTGGCCGTCAGCAAGGTCGGTGATGGTCTTCGGCTCGCCGAAATACACGCCGCCGGTGAGTTCGCGCACGATGAGGATGTCGAGCCCCTCGACCAGATCGCGCTTCAGGCTGGAAGCGTCGGCGAGCGCGGGATAGCAGAGCGCCGGGCGCAGATTGGCGAACAGCTGCAGGTCCTTGCGCAGGCGCAACAGGCCGGCTTCCGGGCGCAGATCGAACGGCACATTGGCCCATTTCGTCCCGCCCACCGCGCCGAGCAGAATGGCATCGGCGGCGAAGGCACGCTTCATCGCCTCTTCGGAAATCGGCTGGCCGCAGGAATCATAGGCCGCGCCGCCCACGAGGTCCTCCTCGATGGCGAAGGAGGCGAGACCGCGCGCCTCAAGCCAGCCGAGCACACGCTTCACCTGCGCCATGACTTCAGGGCCGATGCCGTCGCCGGGGAGGAGCAGGAGCTTGTGAGTGGCCATGGGATTGTCTCGCTTTTCGCGTCGGAACGAAATTATTGGGCGTGCGGAGTGCTAATCGCTGGCGCGCGCACTGGCAAGCGCGACGCCGGGATCGCCGGCCTTCAGCGGTAGCGCCCGGCCATCTGTAGAACCTCGATCTTGTAGCCGTCGGGGTCGGCGACGAAGAAGAAGGTCGCCAGCAGCGCGCCCTCGTGGAGAAACTCCTTCACCGGGGTCGGCGCGAAACCGGCTGCAGTGAAGCGCGCATGCTCGGCGCGAACGTCCTCAACGGCGAAGGCGAGGTGGCCATAGCCGTCTCCCGGCGCATAGGGCTCGGTCCGGCCGTGATTGATCGTCAGCTCGACCTCGAAATCCGCGTCCGCGTTGCGCAGATAGACCAAGGTGAAGCCGTCGAAGGCGTAGCGGTCCGCGATGTCGAGCCCGAAGGCGAGCTTGTAGAAATCGACCGAGCGCGCCTCGTCGAGCACGCGGATCATCGAGTGAATGGCCTTGGCCATGGCGGCACCTTGCGGGAAATGGGGAAGGGTCAGCGACGGCGGGCCGTCACCTCGATCTCGATCTTCATCTCCGGCTTCAGCAGCCCGGCGACGATCAGCGTGCCGGCGGGGCGGATCTCGCCGAAATAGTGCCCGAAGATCGGGAACACGGCATCGGCATAGCCCGCGTCGGTGATGATGTAGCGCACGCGCACGACATCGCTCAGGCTCGCCCCCGCCTCGGCGAGCACGGCGGAGATGGTGCGGAAGCAGGCATGGGCCTGCTCCTCCACGCTCTCCGGCATGACCATCGTCGCGTAATCATAGCCGGTGGTGCCAGCGACGAAGATGAAGTCGCCGTCGACCACCGCGCGCGAATAGCCCGAGGCCTTCTCGAAGGGCGAGCCGGAGGAGATGAGGCGGCGCGACACTGGCGCGCTCATGCCCAGGGACGCTCGCCGGCGAGGCGGGTCTCGTAATCGTGGATCTTGTCGGCCTTCACCTTGGTCAGGCCGATATCGTCCAGCCCGTTGAGCAGGCAGTGTTTGCGGAACGGGTCGATCTCGAAGCTGATGGAGCCGCCATCGGGGCCGGTGATGGTCTGGCTCTCCAGGTCCACCGTCACGATCGCGTTGGCACCGCGCGAGGCGTCGTCAAACAGGGCGTCGAGCTGCTCCTGGGTGACGGCAATCGGCAGAATGCCGTTCTTGAAGCAGTTATTGTAAAAAATGTCGGCGAAGGACGTGGAGATCACGCAGCGAATGCCGTGGTCCAGCAGCGCCCAGGGCGCATGTTCGCGCGAGGAGCCACAGCCGAAATTGTCACCGGCGACCAGAATGCTGGCATTGCGATAGGCCGGCTTGTTCAGCACGAAATCCGGGTTGTCGGAGCCGTCGTCATTGTAGCGCAGCTCCGAGAACAGGCCCTTGCCGAGCCCGGTGCGCTTGATGGTCTTCAGATACTGCTTGGGGATGATCATGTCGGTGTCGACATTGACCAGCGGCAGCGGCGCGGCGACGCCGGTCAGGGTGGTGAACTTATCCAACGCATCCTCCATCGATCCGAAGGCCGGGCGCCTTGCGCGCCGCCCGCCGGAAACATCCCGCCTTCCATAACAAGCCGCGCCGCCGGTGCCCAGCCGCGCTCCATCAGGACCGAGGCAGCATGCGGCGCAGAACGTCGTCCTTCAGCACGACATGATGCGCCAGCGCAGCGAGCGCATGGACAAGAGCCAGCAGCACCAGCGCATTGGCCAGCCATTCATGCACCTCCTGCACCGGCCGGGCCGCCTCCCGGTCCACCGCCATTGGCGAGGGGATCGTGAACAGGCCGAAGAACGTCACCTCGTTGCCACGCAGGAAGGCGAGATAGATGCCGACCAACGGGGTGACCACCAGCAGCAGATACAGCAGCAGATGAGCCGCGGTCGCGGCCAGATGAACCGGCCGGGACAGGGCCGCCGACGGCGGCGGCACAGGCCCGACGGCGCGGCACGCAAAGCGCAGCGCCACCAGGCCGAGAATGGTGAGGCCCACCGAAATGTGGGTCCACCAGATGAGGGCCCGCGCGGGCGTGCCGCGCTCGAACAGGCCTTCCAGATAGGTCACGCCATACACCAGGAGGATCGCGATCACCGTCAGCCAGTGCAGCGCCCTCATGGGCCAGGTATAGGTCGCGACGGTCGGCACACCGGAAGCAAGCTTGGTCATGGTCGCTCTCCACACAGATTAGATATTTTCTAATCTGGTATCGCGCCGTTTCCCATGCGGAGGCCTACGTAGAGCCGCCCTCCTCCTCGATCCGCTCCATGTCCTCGTCCGACAGGCCGAAATGGTGGCCGATCTCGTGGATGAGCACATGGGTGACGATGGCGCCGAGCGTCTCGTCGTTCTCGGCCCAATAATCGAGGATCGGCCGGCGGTAGAGGTGGATCATGTTGGGCAGCACGCCGCCCGCCGTGTCGAAACCCTGCGCCAGCCCGATGCCCTGAAACAGCCCGAGCAGGTCGAACGGCGTTTCCGCCTCCATCTCCTCCAGCACCTCGTCGCTGGGGAAATCGTCGACCTGAACCACCATGTTGCCGCACATGGCGCGAAAGTGGTCGGGCAGCCGCTCATAGGCCGCCTGCGCCATCACTTCCATCTGCGCCAGCGAGGGCGCCTTCACCGGGGCCCAGGCTTCGGGTTCAGCGTCCAGCCGATTGGCCGCCTCGTTCATCGTGCCTCACCTGAGATAGGTCAAGAACAGGTAATAGACGAGCACCAGCGCCGCGATCACCGCGAGCGAACGCCCGATCCGGCGGCCCCACACTTCCATGGGGTCGTCGGGCGGGGGTTCCCAGAACGGATCGCCGCGCATCGTTCCGCCGTCAGCTCGCGCGCGGCCACTGCCGCACGTCTACGAAGCGGCCCGCGATCGCCGCCGCCGCCGCCATGGCGGGGGAGACGAGATGGGTGCGGCCCTTGTGGCCCTGCCGGCCCTCGAAATTGCGGTTCGAGGTCGAGGCGCAACGCTCCTCGGGGCCGAGCTTGTCGGCGTTCATGGCGAGGCACATCGAGCAGCCCGGCTCGCGCCAGTCGAAGCCGGCGGCCTTGAAGATCGCGTCCAGCCCCTCGGCCTCGGCCTGCAGCTTCACCAGGCCAGAGCCCGGCACGATCATGCCGGACACGCCCTCGCGCACCTTGTGGCCGCGCACGATGGCGGCGGCGGCGCGCAGGTCCTCGATGCGGGCATTGGTGCAGGAGCCGATGAACACCTTGTCGATGGCGATGTCGGTGATCTTCGTGCCGGCGGTGAGCCCCATATAATGGAGCGCGCGCTTCTTGGCGTCGCGCTTGCCCTCGTCCGCGATCAGATCGGGATCGGGCACGAGGCCCTCGACCGAAATCACGTCCTCGGGGCTGGTGCCCCAGGAGACGATGGGCGGCAGCGAGGCGCCGTCGAGCCGCACCTCATGGTCGAAGAACGCGCCCTCGTCGGTATGCAGCGTATCCCAGTAGCGGCGGGCGGCGTCCCAGTCCGCGCCCTTGGGCGCGCGTGGGCGGTCCTTCACATAGGCATAGGTGGTCTCGTCGGGCGCGACCATCCCTGCGCGCGCGCCGCCCTCGATCGACATGTTGCAGACCGTCATGCGGCCTTCCATCGACAGGTTGCGGAACACCTCGCCGGCATATTCGATGACATAGCCGGTGCCGCCGGCGGTGCCGGTGGTGCCGATGATGGCCAGCGTCACGTCCTTGGCGGTCACGCCGTCGGGCAGCTTCCCGTCGACGGTGACGCGCATGTTCTTGCTCTTCTTCTGGATCAGCGTCTGGGTGGCGAGCACATGCTCCACCTCCGAGGTGCCGATGCCATGGGCGAGCGCGCCGAAGGCGCCATGGGTCGAGGTGTGGCTGTCACCGCACACGATGGTGGTGCCCGGCAGGGTGAAGCCCTGCTCCGGGCCGATGACGTGGACGATGCCCTGGCGCTTGTCGAGCTCGTTGAAATACTCGATGCCGAAGTCGCGGGCGTTCTCGGCCAGCGTCTCGACCTGCATCCGGCTCTCGGGATCCTCGATGCCGAAGCGCCGGTCCGTGGTCTGGACGTTGTGATCGACCACGGCGAGCGTGCGGCTCGGCGAGTGCACCTTGCGGCCGGCGACGCGCAGCCCCTCGAAGGCCTGCGGCGAGGTCACCTCATGCACGAGGTGGCGGTCGATATAGAGCAGGCAGGTGCCATCCTCCTGCCGGTCAATCACGTGATCGTCGAAAATCTTGTCATACAGGGTACGCGGAGCGGACGTGCTCATCTCGGCATCTCGGCTGTTATCTAGGGATGTGGCAGGGCTGAAGGCAGCGCGGCCGGGAGCTGGCCATGGCGGAGCATGGCCGGAATCGGCTCCGGGCGGCGCTCAGCTAAGGCCCGCCACCGCGCAGGCGGTGAAACGACCAAAGAACCGGGCCGGCAGGCGAACGTGATCGGGAACAGCCGCGAAGCCGATCGTGGTCGGCAGGCGGCGACGGGCTTCCGGACGCGCAACATCGGCCGGGCCGGCGGCCGAAGCCACGCCCGCGCAGACGGTCTCACCATGTGCCCTGCGCTCGATCATGGAATGTTTCTAGCAAGTCCGGGAACGCCAAACAAGGAATGTCATGTGGGGAGCGCGCTTGCCGGCGCAAGTCCCAAACCCGCGACGCCGTCTACTGTCTGGAATAATGTATTATAAAGTATTTCACTCACTCTCTAAATCGAAAAACGGGCGTGACCAAACGTCATCCCGATATAGCGCAGAGGCCCGAGCTGGTTTACGATTCACCAATCATTTCAGCCGAGCGGGGGCACATGCGCGTTTCCGATTTTGTGTTGGTGGCAGCTGCGGCTGCAGCTTTCCTCATGGCGGAAAGTTCGTACAACCGCGCCGAAATCGCGCCGTCGCAGCCCGTGAATGCCGGCCATCAGGAGGCGCAGCTCATCACCTGCCCGCTGCGAAAGCCCGAATTCGCCACCGTGATGCAGGCCGCCTTCCTCGGCGACGGCACGCTGCTGGTCGAGCAGCAGACCCGCACCCGGGTCGCCCATATCAAGGATTGCTGACCGGTCGCGCCGACGCTCAGGGCGCCGCCCGCGCCTTTTCGATTTCCGGCACCAGCCGCGCGCGCAGGCCCTCGGCGTCGATCGGGCCGATATATTTGTAGGCGATGCGCCCGTCCTTGCCGATCACGAAGGTCTCCGGCACGCCATAGACCCCCCAGTCGATCGCGGTGCGCCCATTGGCGTCGACGCCGACCGCCGCATAGGGATTGCCGAAGGTGCCGAGGAAGCGCCGGGCATTGTCCGGGGCGTCCTTGTAGTTGAGCCCGACCAGCCGGAAGCCCGGCATTTTCGACAGCTCCACCAGGAACGGATGCTCGTCGCGGCACGGCACGCACCAGGACGCGAAGACGTTCAGCACCGTTACCTCCCCCGCGAGCCCGGCCGAGGTCAGGCCGGGCACCGGGGCGCCGTCGCGCGCAAGGCCTTCCAGCGGCGGCAGGTTCAGCGCCGGGGCCTCGCGGCCGATCAGGGCGGAGGGGATGCGCGAGGGATCGCCGGAGAACAGCCGGCCGTAGAACAGCGCGGCCAGCGCCGCGAAGGCGATCAGCGGCAGCAGCACGACCAACCGGCGGCGCAGCGTCGTGCCCGATGCCGGGGCTTCCGTCTCGGGAGACGGGCTTTCAGGGGACGGCAGGCTCATCCGACGTTTTCCGGGGCGTCTTCGCGCACGGAAGCGGCGCGGGCGGAACGGCGACGCACGCCGCGCGCCTCCATCTGCGCGAGGCGGCGGCGCACGCCGCGCCCGTCGAGCACGATCCACACCCCCATGGCGCCAAGCACGCCGAGGCTCACGCCATAGCAGGCCAGGATGAAGCCGCCGTGCTCGCCCAGCATCGCGTCAATCATGATGCGCCTCACACATAGGAGGCCTCGGCGGCGGCGCGGGCTTCGAGCGCGCGCAGGCGGCGGCGCAGGATTTCATTGCGCATGGCGGCAAAGTGCAGCGTGCTCATCAGCAGCGTGAAACCCACCGCGCACACCAGCAGCGGCCAGAGCAAGCTGGAATGGATGGTCGGCCCGCCCATGCGAAACACCGAGGCCGGCTGGTGCAGCGTGTTCCACCAGTCGACCGAGAATTTCACGATCGGCACGTTGACGAAGCCGACCAGCGTCAGCACCGCCGCAGCGCGGCCGGCCTGGTTGGGGTCCTCGATCGCCGAGCGCAGCGCCAGCAGGCCGAGATAGAGCAGCAGCAGCACCAGCATCGAGGTCAGCCGCGCGTCCCATACCCAGTAGGTACCCCACATCGGCCGGCCCCAGAGCGAGCCGGTGAACAGGCACAGAAAGGCGAAGATCGCCCCTATCGGCGCCAGCGCCTTGTGCGCGACATCGGCCAGCGGGTGGCGCCAGACCAGGATGCCGAGCGCGGATAGCGCCAGCAGCGAATAGCCGAACATGGCGAGCCAGGCGAACGGCACATGGATGTACATGATCCGCACCGTCTCGCCCTGCTGGTAGTCGGCGGGCGCGCGAAAGGCGAGGTAGAAGCCGACCGCCAACGTCACCGCGCTCAGCCCCGCGAGCCACGGCAGCACCCGCTCGGCGAGAGCGAGGAAACGGGTCGGGTTCGCGAGATCCATCAGCGCCATGGGGCGGTTCTAATCCGCCCCGCACCGCCCGGCAACACGCCGCGCATTAGTCACAACGCGGATGTGATGATGGGGCGCAGCTCGCTGAGCCCGCTGCTCACGCCTGCAGTGGCCAGGAACCGAGTGCGCGCAGCATCGGCGTCTTCTTGAGGAAGTGGTCGTCCATGCGGTCGAGCAGACTCACCAGCAGGTCGATCGCTTCCAGCACCGCCGGCCCCTTGTTCAGCATCACGCATTCGGCGCGGGCGGCCATGGCGGCGTCGGTCATCTCGCCGCGCGAAGGGGTGCCGTCGCGCACCAGATCTTCCAGAACCTGAGTCGCCCAGATCGCCGGCACCGCGCCGGCCTCGCAGATCCACAGCAGCTCTTCCTGCATCTCGGCGAGGCGCTCGAAGCCGATCTCGGCGGCGAGGTCGCCCCGCGCGATCATCACGGTGAACGGACCGCGGCGCGCGGCGCGGGCGATCAGATCGGGAAGATTGCGCACCGCCTCCGGCCGCTCGATCTTGGCGCACAGGCCGAGCGGGCGCGCGCCGCGATCATAGCGGGCCATCACTTCGTCGAGCAGGTCGATGTCCTGAGAGCGGCTGACGAAGGAATAGCCGATCATGTCGGCGCATTCGATCACGGTCGCGAGGTCCTCGGTGTCCTTGGCGGTGAGCGGGGAGAGGCCGAGGTCGGTGTCGGGAAGGTTGAGGCCCTGCTCGGGCTTGAGCTTGGTGCCTCCGGCCTTGGCGTGGGTCACCCGCACCAGGGCCTCTCCGTCGCGGAGCGCCTCGACAACGCCCTCGACCTTGCCGTCGTCATAGCGCACGCGGTCGCCGACGCTCAGGCGGGTGACGATGTCCGGCAGCGACACCGCTGCGCTGAAGGGCGCCCGCTCGTCGATGCGGGGGGCGCCGTCGGCCACCAGGCGGAACAGCGCGCCGGGGGTGAGCCGGCCGGCCGGCTTCCCCTTCTTCATCGGCGCCACCGCGCCGGTGCGGATCTTCGGCCCGGCCACGTCCATGAGCACGGCGATCTCGCGGCCGAACTCGGCCCCGGCGGCGCGCACATGCGCCGTCATCGCGCGCCAGTCCTGCGGGGTGTCATGAGCGCAATTGATGCGGGCGACATCCATGCCGTGGCGGGCGAGGTCACGAATATAGGCGGGGTCGCCCGACGCCTCGCTTGGCAGCGTCACCATGATGCGGGTACGCCGCCCGGCGGGCACCGGGCCTAGGACGGCGAGGCTGGCCTCGTCCAGCCGCCTCTCGCCGGCAAAGAACGCCGTCTCGTCGGGCACCGCCAGCGGGGCCGGCTGGCCGCACAGTGCGGAGAGCGCGCCGATCACGGCGTCGAGCGTCGGCAATACCCGGCTCTCCAGCCGGCCCAGCGAGGACAGGCCGCGCGCCATCAGCCGGCGCTGAAGCGGGCGCAGGTCATGCTGGCGCAGGGCCAGGTAATGAGCGAGGTTTTCCAACGACGGGTCGTGCCGGCCGGCAAGCCGCGCGAAACGCTCGATCACCGGCGCCGCCTGCGCCGCCACACGGGCGCGCAGTTCGATCACCTCCTCCAGCAGCACGGAGGCCGCCTCGGGGGCATCGGAGGCGACGGGTTGCACATTGTCCATGGCGATGCTCTTTTCCACGCGGTTCGCGGCGGGTCGGGCTCAAGGTGCGTCGCACGCTAACGGTGGCCTGTAACGGGGGCGTGAAGCCGCCGCAGCCTCGCACCCGAGACCCCCGCCACGCGATGGCCACATGAGGATCGTTGAACGCTCACCCGCAAAAGTCGGGACAAGAGCCGAGCACAGGAATCAGGTACGGACGTGACCACTACTCCCACCCTTCCCTTCGCCTTCGCCCTCTCCCTTCTGCCGCTGCTCGCCGGCGCGGCGCTGGCACGCTCCACCGCCGACCAGATGCTGATGCTGGACCCGACGGCGCGGATCGAGCAGCGCTGCAATGCCCGCGGCATGGGCCTGCTGCAGCGCGAGCACAAGGGCCTGCATCCCGACGAGCTGGTGGCCTATGCCTATGCCAACACCGTCGTCGACCATGGGGGCATCAAGGCGCCGGGCGCGGCGGTGCGCAGCGGCGGCGACTGGTATCACCTGTCCTATAGCTGCCAGACCTCCCATGATGGAATGGATGTCACCGCCTTCGACTATACGCTCGGCAGCATTATCCCGAAGGGCGAATGGGACGCCCATTATCTCGTCGCCCCGTGAGCGGCTCGCCCGTTGCGGCACTTTTCGCGGGCCACATTGCGCGCTATGAATAAGCCATGCGCACCATGGCTCACTGGCTGGATTTCGGCATCGACCCGAAGTTGATCTTCGCCTCGATGGGCGTGATCATCTTCGCCACGCTCGTGCTGATCGTTTTCACCGGATTCGACACCGAATAGGCGGAGCCTGGCCGAAGAAGGCCGGATTTCTTGACTTTGCCGCCGGCCGCCCTTAGGAAACGCCGCAATCCTCGCCGATTTCGCGAGCCGATTCGCCGCCCGGGCCCAGAGCCTGGAGGTCCACGCCCGACAGCGCTGTGCGCCCTCGGGCGTTTTCGGCTTTGCGTGAAACGCGCTGGAAACCACGGAGCGACGAACGCATGTTCGACTCACTGAGCGACCGCCTCGGCGGCATACTCGACCGGCTCAAGAAACGCGGCGCCCTCTCCGAGGCCGACGTGAACGAGGCCATGCGCGAGGTGCGCCGTGCGCTGATCGAGGCCGACGTCGCGCTCGACGTGGTGCGCTCCTTCACCGACCGGGTGCGCGCGCGCGCCGTCGGCGCCGAGGTGGTGAAGTCGATCACCCCCGGCCAGATGGTGGTCAAGATCGTCCATGACGAGCTGATCGCCATGCTCGGCTCGGACGCCAAGCCGATCGATCTCGACGCCGCCCCGCCGGTGCCGGTGCTGATGGTCGGCCTGCAGGGCTCGGGCAAGACCACCTCCACCGCCAAGATCGCCAAGCGCCTGACCGAGAAGGCCGGCCGCAAGGTGTTGATGGCCTCGCTCGACACCCGCCGCCCGGCGGCGATGGAACAGCTCGCCACGCTCGGCAAGCAGGTGGGCGTGGAAACGCTGCCGATCGTCGCCGGCCAGAGCGCCGTGCAGATCGCCCGCCGCGCCATCGAGGCCGCCCGTCTCGGCGGCTATGACGTGGTGATGCTCGACACCGCCGGCCGCGTCACGCTCGACGAGGCGCTGATGGCGGAAGTGGCCGAGGTGAAGGCCGCGACCCGCCCGCATGAAGTCATGCTGGTCGCCGACAGCCTCACCGGCCAGGATGCCGTTAATACGGCCAAAGCCTTCGACGAGCGCGTCGGCCTCACGGGCATCGTGCTGACCCGTGCGGATGGCGACGGGCGCGGCGGCGCCGCCCTGTCCATGCGCGCCGTCACCGGCAAGCCGATCAAGCTGATCGGTACCGGCGAAAAGATGGACGCGCTGGAGGATTTCGATCCCAAGCGCGTCGCCGGCCGTATCCTCGGCATGGGCGACGTGGTGTCGCTGGTCGAGAAGGCGGTCGAGAACATCGATGCCCAGAAGGCGATGGAAGTCGCCGAGCGCATGCGCAAGGGCTCGTTCGACCTCGACGACTTGCGCATGCAGCTCGACCAGATGGAGAAGCTCGGCGGCCTCGGCGGGCTGATGGGCATGCTGCCCGGCGTCGGCAAGATGAAGAACCAGATGGCGGCGGCCGGCATGGACGACCGCATCATCAAGCGCCAGAAGGCGATCATCGATTCGATGACCAAGAAGGAGCGCCGCAACCCGAAGCTGATGGACGGCTCGCGCCGCAAGCGCATCGCGGCCGGCTCCGGCACCAAGGTCGAGGACGTCAACAAGCTGATGAAGATGCACCGCCAGATGGCGGACATGATGAAGGCGATGGGCGCCAGCGGCGGCAAGCGCGGCGGGCCAATGGCGGGCCTCGCCAACATGTTCGGCCTCGGCGGCGGTGGCATGGGCGGCATGCCCTCCCCCGACCAGCTCCGGCAGATGGCCGAGAAGATGCCGGGTGGCCTGGGCGGCATGCCCGGCGGCCTTCCCGCGAAATTCCCCGGCGGCCTTCCCGGCCTTCCGGGTGTCGGCGGCAAGCCGGGGGGGCTTCCGGGCCTGCCGGGCTTCCCGCCGAAAAAGAAATGAACCCTTTGAACTGAACGTTACGTCCCTGAAAGGAAGACCAGAATGTCCCTCAAGATCCGTCTCGCCCGTGGCGGCGCCAAGAAGCGTCCCTATTACCGCATCGTCGTCGCCGACGCCCGCTCGCCGCGCGATGGCCGCTTCATCGAGAAGATCGGCACCTTCGATCCGCTGAAGCCCAAGGACGCCGCCGACCGCTTCACGCTCGACGTGGAGAAGGCCAAGGAGTGGCTCGCCAAGGGCGCCCAGCCGACCGACCGCGTGGCCCGCTTCTTCGACGCGCTGGAAATCGCCAAGCGCGCCCCGCGCAACAACCCGGAGAAGGCCGTGCCCGGCAAGAAGGCGCAGGAGCGCGCCGCCGAAGCCGCCAAGGCCGCCGAAGCCGCTGCCGCCGCCGCTGCTTCCGCCGAGTGATCGGGTGTCGCGGGCATCGCCCGCGACATCTCCCGGCACACGCCCGCACGTCATGCCCGGCCGAGCGCCGGGCAACCGCGATGTGCGGCAAACGCTGCGCCCGCCGCTGATGGCCCGGCCATGAGGGCGGCGACGAGACGCGAGAGCCGTGCGCATGCGGCTCTGCGTTTCAGAACGGGACCGACGACCCATGGCCATTGACCGCATCCTCCTCGCCCGTATTGGCGCCCCGCACGGGGTGAAGGGCGAGGTGCGGCTGTTCGTGTTCGCGCAGGACCCGCAGGCGCTGTTCGACTATGCGCCGCTCACCGACGAGACCGGGCGGCGGACCTTCCGCCTCGCCGCGCTGCGCGAAGCCAAGGACCATTTCGTCGCCCGGATCGAAGGTGTCGCCACCCGCGAGGCGGCGGAAACCCTGACCAACGCCGGGGTCTATGTCGCCCGCGACCTCCTGCCCGAGCCGGAGGACGCGGACGATTTCTACCATGCCGACCTGATCGGCCTGGCCGCCCAACTCGCCGACGGCGCGCTGTTCGGCAGGATCGTCGCGGTGCATGATTTCGGCGCCGGCGACATTCTCGAAATCGCGCCCGAAGGCGGCGGCAAGACGCTGATGCTGCCCTTCACCAAGGCCGTGGTGCCGAGCGTCGACATCGCCGGCGGACGGGTGGTGGTCGATCCGGCGGAATGGGCGAAGGAAGAAGCCCCGCCACCCGAGGCCGACCGCGGCTAGCCAGACGACATCCCGGCCTGCTGGCTGGCCGGGACGATGCTTCCGCGATTGGAAACCCTCGCCATGTGGCGCGCCACCCTCGTCACCATCTTCCCGGACATGTTCCCCGGCCCGCTCGGCCTGTCGCTGGCCGGGCGTGCGCTGGGTAATGGCGGCTGGGCGCTCGACGCCGTCGACCCGCGCGACCACGCCACTGACCGCCACCGCTCGGTGGACGACACCCCGGCCGGCGGCGGGCCTGGCATGGTGATGCGGGTCGACGTGCTGGCCCGCGCGGTCGATGCCGCTGCGCCCGAGGGCGACGCCCGCCCCCGCCTGCTGATGACGCCGCGCGGCAAGCCACTGACGCAGGCCCGCGTCCGCGAGCTTGCCGGCGGCCCCGGCGTCGTCATCGTGTGCGGACGTTTCGAGGGGGTGGACGACCGGCTGGTCGCCGCGCGCGGACTGGAGGAGGTCTCGGTCGGCGATGTCGTGCTCTCGGGCGGCGAGATCGGCGCGCTGCTGCTGCTGGATGCCTGCGTGCGCCTGCTGCCGGGCGTGATGGGGCATCCCGAGTCCGGCACCGAGGAGAGCTTCTCCGCCGGGCTGCTGGAATATCCGCAATATACCCGCCCCCAGGCGTTCGAGGGCGTGGGCATTCCCGAGGTGCTGACCGGCGGCGACCACGCCAAGGTCGCGCGCTGGCGCCGCGAACAAGCGGAGGCCGTCACCCGCGCGCGCCGGCCGGACCTGTGGGAGGCCTATGTCGCAGCGCAGCACAAATCCGGGAGCCGATGACGGTTCGGCGACGATTAGGACATGACAAGTGCCCTAATCTGGCGTATAGGGCGCGCCGTCACTACCCCAACTGAAAACAGCAAGATGCGAACGGGCCTGACCGGCGACGTTCGCGCGAGGTGATAAGATGACCGACATTATCCGCGAAATCGATCTTGAGCAGATCGCCAAGCTCTCCGAAGGCAAGACCATTCCCGACTTCCAGCCGGGCGACACGGTGATCGTGAACGTCAAGGTGAAGGAAGGCGAGCGCTCGCGCGTTCAGGCCTATGAAGGCGTGGTGATCGCGCGCTCGGGCGGCGGCATCAACGAGAACTTCACGGTTCGCAAGATTTCCTACGGCGAAGGTGTCGAGCGCGTGTTCCCGCTCTACTCGCCGAACATCGACAGCCTCAAGGTTGTCCGTCGCGGCAAGGTGCGCCGCGCCAAGCTGTATTACCTGCGCGACCGTCGCGGCAAGGCCGCCCGTATCGCCGAGCGTCAGGACAAGAACGCCGTCAAGGGCAAGAAGGCCGCCGCGGCGACCGCCGCCGAGTGAGCTTCGCCCTCAGGGCAAAATGACGAAGGCCGGGGCATGCCCCGGCCTTTTTGTTTGTGTGGCGGAGAACAAATTGAATGTTGCTCTTGCAGTCAGAGCGAGCAAGCATATGCAGGAGCCTCCGCATTACTGGATGACCTTATGCCAAGCTTGAAAGATTTCGTAGCAGCTTTGCAGGCCGGGTGGTTTCCGGCCTTGGCCGCCTTAGTAGGGTGCGGCATCATCCTAATCGGCGATTATTTCAAGATACGATATCTGGACACCACCCCGTCGGGTATTATCACGACTGCTGTAGTGATTGCCACATTTTCGCTCAGCGTCCTTATCGCGAACGTCGCTTATCTCCCAGCGATCCTATGGCAGCGATACCGTCGCCAGAGACACAATAAAATCAGAAAAGAAAGAATATTACGAGAAATAGAGAGCGCGCCGCCACAGGAAAAAGAGCTTCTATGCTACATGGTAACCTCGGGCCGAAAGGCATTCGTTGCGGAATTTGGGGATCGACGACTCGCGCCTCTTGTAGCCAAGGGCTTGATTACTCGACTTGGTGGGACTCACAACCTCCTCGAATGGCCATATATTGTCCAAGAAGACACGTGGGAGTATCTGTTGGATAATCAAGATCGTTTTTATGTAAAAATCTATCCGAATTCTGAAGATCCATTTCATTGGCGAAACGGACGCTGGTAGCCATCAAATGAAACGCCGCTCGTAAAACCGACCGCAGGAAGGAGAAAGTTCGTCATGAGTGCCTTCCCTTCTTCGCTTGAGAAAGAACTGACCCACACCCCTCAGTTCCGCTCGTCCGGCAGGCCCGGCAGCGGCAGCACCTCGATCTCGTCCTCGATCAGCGCGCGCACCTCGTCGGGCGAGGCCTCGCCATAGATGGCGCGCTTTTCCTCGTCGCCCTCATGCATGGCACGCGCCTTGGCGGCGAAGTCCTCGCCGACATAATCGGCGTTGTTCACCACATGCTCGCGCACGGCCTTGAGCATGGCGCGGAGCGCCTGTTCCTTCTCGCCCATCAGCGCCACCGGCGCGGGAGCGGGAGCCGCGGCCGGGACCGCCGGTTCCTCGGGCGCGAATTTGCGGGTGCCGGCGCCAAGCGCGGGCGCCATGATCGCCTTCTCCACCTCGGCCGAACCGCAGACCGGGCACGTCACCAGACCACGCGCCTTCTGCGAGTCAAATGCCGCCGAATCCCGGAACCAGCTCTCGAAATCATGGTCCTGCCCGCAATGCAGGCGATACAGCATCATGCCGCGTCGCCCTCGGAGGCGGCGAGGTGGAGATAGGCGGTCTCGGCGGGCGTCACCAGCTCGAAGCGCCGGCCGTTCTCCAGCGAGGGAATGCGCGCGCGCACCGCCGCCACCTTGGCGGGGTCGATCTCGGCGTGGATCACGCCGGGGTCGGAGCCGGCCTCGGCGAGAACCGTTCCCCACGGATCGATGATCAGGCTGTGGCCGAAGGTCTTGCGGCCGTTCTCATGAGTCCCACCCTGCGCCGCTGCCAGCACATAGGAGCCGGTCTCGATCGCGCGGGCGCGCAGCAGGATGTGCCAGTGCGCCTCGCCGGTGGACTGGGTGAAGGCGGCGGGCACCGCGATCATTCCGGCCCCGGCTTCCGCCAGCGCGCGGAACAGCGCGGGAAAACGCAGATCGTAGCAGATCGAAAAGCCGAGCCGGATGTCGGGCAAATCCGCCAGCACCGCGCGCTCGCCGGGCCGATAGGCGGCGGATTCGCGGTAGACGTCGCCATTGGGCAGGTCGACGTCGAACATGTGGATCTTGTCGTAGCGCGCGCGGATGTCGCCGTCCGGACCGATCAGGAAGGCGCGGTTGGCGGCGCGGTGCTCGCTCGCCCTCACCGCCAGCGAGCCGATATGGAGGTGGATGCCGAGTTCCTTCGCCAGCAGGCGGAAATGAGCGAGCGCCGGGTCGGCCTCCTCCTCGTGCAGCACCTTGAACAGCGCCTCGCGGTTCTCTTCCATGGTGCCGGTCATTTCCGGCGTCTGCACATAGCTCGCGCCCGCGCCCGCCGCCTGGCGGATCAGCGCGGAGGCGGCCTCGATATTGGCGGCGACGCTCTTGGCGGTGCGCATCTGCACCAGCGCGGCGCGGAACGGTTTGCCCAGATGCAGCGGCTTGGGGGCGGAGGCGGCCGGAGCGGTCATGGGATCAGCTCTCTTCAGGAGGAACGGGAGGATCAGCCGGCCAGCAGCGCGTCGAGCTCGCCGGCCTCGTCGAGCGCGTACAGGTCGTCGCAGCCCCCGACATGGCGCCCGCCGATGAAGATCTGCGGCACGCTGGTGCGGCCATTGGCGCGGCTGGACATGGTGGAGCGCTTCACCGGATCGCCGGTCACGTTGATCTCGGAGAAGGCCACGCCCTTGCGCTTCAAGAGATCCTTGGCGGCGTGGCAATAGGGGCAGGTGAAGGTGGTGTAGATCTCGACATCGGTCATGAGCGTCGTGCTCCCGGTAGGCGCCACTCTACGGCGGCCCATGCATGTGACATTGCTATGATATGGGCCGCCGCGCGCCGTCAACAACCCGTGCGAACACCAGCACATCGACCCGCGCCGCTCCCGCGCGCGCCAGCGCCTTGGCGCAGGCGTCGATGGTGGCGCCGGTGGTCAGCACGTCGTCGACCAGCACGATACGCCGGCCCCGCAGTTCCAGAGCCTCGCCCTCCGGCACGCTGAAGGCCCCGGCGACATTGGCCGCGCGCGCCGCGCGGTCCAGCCCGACCTGGGGTACGGTGGCACGCCCGCGCGCCAGCCAGCTCGCGCGGAGCGGAACGCCGGTCTCCCGCGCGATGCCGCCCGCCAGCAGCGCGGACTGGTTAAAGCGCCGCCGCCACAGCCGGGTGGGATAGAGCGGCACCGGCACCAGCGCGTCGGCGTCCGCCAGCAGGTCGCGGCCGGCGCGCGCCATCATCCGCGCCATGGGCGGGGCGAATTCCAGCCGGTCGGCATATTTCAGCCCGTGCACCAGTTCACGCGCGACATCGCCGAACACCGCCACGGCACGGGCGCGCTCATAGACCGGGGGATGGTCGAGCGCGGCAATGGAAAGGCGCGCACCTCGCCCGAATTCGCCTGCCGAGAGCGGGATACCCAGCCGCTCGCAATAAGGCGCATCGATGAATTCCAGCCGACGCCAGCACGCCCCGCACAGGCAGCCGGGCTCGTCCACCGCCGCGCGGCAGGCCATGCAGCCGGGCGGCAGCACGACATCGAGGAGGAACCGGCCAAATCGGCGCAGACCGGCGCCGATCCCGGCGCGCACATCACGCCAGGGTCCGCTGGGCACGAGCGCGGGCGGCGTTTCGGCAAGGGCTTCCATGTCGGCAAGGGGCTCCATCGGCGAATGGTAACATCGCCCGCCGCGTCCCGCACGGGCCATCGCATGATTTGCGCGGGCGCGAAAAAGCTCTATTGCGGGGCGCAACGGCCCATAAAAATCCCGAGCCCGCCATGTCAGGACCCGCCGACATCTTCGATCCCCGCGCGCTTGCCGCCCGCCGCCGGCGCGCCCTGGCGCTGGGAGCGGAAACCTTCCTGCTGGAGCGGGTGGCCGAAGACCTCGCCGACCGGCTCGCCGCGGTGAAGCGCGATTTCGCGGTGGCCGCGGATCTCGGCACGCCGGCCGATTCGGTGCGCCGGGCGCTGGCCGGCGCGCCGATGATCGGGCGCCTGCTCGCGTTCGGCCCGGCGGAGCGGGCGGATGTCGCGGCGGTGATCGATGCCGAGGCCCTGCCCTTCGCGCCCGCCTCGCTCGATCTCGTGGTGTCGGGGCTCGCGCTCCAGACCGTCAACGACCTACCGGGCGTGCTGGCGCAGATTCGTCGCGCGCTGCGGCCGGACGGGCTGCTGCTCGCCGCGCTGTTCGGTTCCGGCACGCTGGCCGAACTGCGCGAGGCCTTCGCCATTGCCGAGAGCGACACGCTGGGCGGCATCTCGCCGCGCGTTGCCCCCTTCGCCGATCTGCGCGATCTCGGCGGGCTGATGCAGCGCGCCGGGCTCGCCCTGCCGGTGACCGATGTCGACCGGGTGGTGGTACGCTATGGCGATCCCTTGTCGCTGCTGCACGATCTCCGGCGCATGGGCGCGGCCAACCCGCTGACCGACCGCACACGCGTGCCGCTGCTGCGCAAGACATTGGTGCGCGCCTTTGAGGTCTATGCCGAGCGCTTCTCCGACCCGGACGGACGGCTGCGGGCGACGTTTGAAATCTGCTGGATTTCCGGCTGGGCGCCGCACGAGAGCCAGCAGAAGCCGCTGCGCCCGGGCTCCGCCAAGATGCGCCTCGCCGACGCGCTCAAAGTGCCGGAAGGCAAGCCGGGCGAGGGATAGGCGTGCAGCGCCCTTAGGCCGGGTCTGGCCCGGCCATGGCAGAGGGGCCGTGCTACCGCCCCGGGCCGAGCAGGTCGAGCAGTACGGGAATGATCGGCTCGTCGGCGGGCGGCATGGGGTAGTCGCGCAGGCGACCCGGCTTCACCCAGGCGATGGCCTGCCCCTCGCGGCCCTGCGCCACGCCCTCCCAGCGCCGGCAGATCCACAAGGGCATCAGCAGCTGGAACGTCTCGTAGGTGTGGCTGGCGAAGGTGAGCGGGGCGAGGCACGGCTCCTTGACGGCGATGCCGAGTTCCTCGTCCAGCTCGCGGATCAGGCAATCCTCGGGGCGCTCGCCCGGCTCGACCTTGCCACCGGGAAATTCCCACATGCCGGCAAGCTGCTTGCCCTCGGGGCGCTGGGCGAGCAACACCCGCCCATCGGCATCGACCAGCGCGCAGGCGGCGACGAGCACCAGCTTCATGCGGAAAGCCCCTTCCCGCTCACGAACGGTAGTCGCCATTGATGGCGACATATTCCTTGGTGAGGTCGCAGGTCATCACACGGTCCGAGCCGCGCCCGAGTCCGAGGTCAACGGAGAGGTCGATCACGTCGTTCTTCATGTAGGCGGAGGTCTCGGCCTCGTCATAGGCCGGGTCGCGCGCGCCTTCATGCGCCACGCGGATCGGGCCGAAGGCGATGGAGAGCCGGTCGCGCTCGGCGGGCTCGCCCGCCTTGCCGACCGCCATCACCACGCGGCCCCAATTGGCGTCCTCACCGGCGATCGCGGTCTTCACCAGCGGCGAATTGGCGATGGCCATGGCGATGCGCCGTGCCGAGCGCTTGGACACCGCGCCGGTGACGTGGATGCGCACCAGCTTGCGCGCGCCCTCGCCGTCGCGGGCGACCTGCT
The DNA here is from genome assembly GCF_047501495.1 of Ancylobacter sp. G4_0304. Taxonomy (NCBI): domain Bacteria; kingdom Pseudomonadati; phylum Pseudomonadota; class Alphaproteobacteria; order Hyphomicrobiales; family Xanthobacteraceae; genus Ancylobacter; species Ancylobacter sp. G4_0304. The sequence continues at coordinate 25,256 of NZ_JAZDRM010000024.1, forward strand.
CGGCGAGGTCCGCCAGCACGCCCTGCAACGCCTTGCGGAAGCGCGCAAGGCGCGGGTCTTTCGCGTCCTCGATCAGCGGGGCCTTGGAGGCGCCGGTGGCGAACAGCATCAGCGTGTCGGAGGTCGAGGTGTCGCCGTCGATGGTCACGGCGTTGAAACTGTCGGTCACGCCCTTGGACAGCAGCGCCTGAAGCGCCGGGGCGGCAATGGTGGCGTCGGTGAACACGAAGGACAGCATGGTCGCCATGTCCGGGGCGATCATGCCGGCGCCCTTGGCGATGCCCGCAATGGTCACGCTCACGCCGTCGATCTTCACCGTCGCCGTGGCGAGCTTGGGGAAGGTGTCCGTGGTCATGATCGCCTTGGCGGGCTCGATCCAGGGCAGCGGGGCGAGCCGCGTCGCGGTCTCTTCCAGCACGCCTTCGAACTTGGTGGCGTCGAGCGGCTCGCCGATCACGCCGGTCGAGGCGAGATAGATCTCCTCCTCGCGGCAGCCCAGCGCGCGGGCGGCGATCTCGGCGGTGAGCTTGGTGGATTCACGCCCCTTGGCGCCGGTGAAGGCATTGGCATTGCCGGAATTCACCACCAGCGCCCGCGCCGTGCCGTTGGGCAGGTTGGCGCGGCACCACTCCACCGGAGCGGAGGGGCACTTGGACTTGGTGAACACGCCAGCGACCGTGGTGCCCGCGTCCATGGTCAGCAGCAGCACGTCGGTGCGGCCCTTGTAGCGGATGCCCGCCTCGGCGGTGGCAAAGCGCACGCCGGCGACCGGGCCGACATCGGGAACGGACTTCGGAGCGAGCGGGGAAACGGGGGAAGCGTGAGCCATCGGGGGAACTCGTGCGGCGGGACAAGGGCCGAACGGGTGTGCCCGAAGGCAGGCCCGAGCGCAAGGCGGATAGCCGGGCGAACTCTGTCACATAGCGTCGTGAACGCGCGTGCGCCTCTGTGACGGCGCGCTAGGCTTCAAGCTGCGTCCGGCTCACTCAAGCCTCGTCGCGCGGTGCGGTTCCCACCAATGGATGCTGACACTCATGGCCTTCGCGGTCATACCGAAGACGGCGGGCGTCTGCGTCATGCGCGATGCCTCCGACATCGCGCTCATCCTGTGCGGCCACTATCTGCGGATGGGTCTTGAACGACTGCACATCATCGACGACGGATCGACCGATGGCACCTTCGAGAAGCTGGAGCAACTGGCGCACAGATCGCGGGGCCGGGTGCGCGTCGAGCGGCATGTGCTCAACGAATACCGGCAGCCCGAACTGATTTCCGCGGCGGCCAACACGCTGATCGGCGAGGGGTTTCGCCTGATACTGCCCTTCGATTCCGATGAGTTCTGGGCGCTCTCTCCGACCGATGTCGCGACCATGGTCGATCAGCGCGAACCACGAATCATCGGGGCGCGGTGGAGCAATTTCGTGCAGCGCCGCAACCGCCGCCACCCCACGCCTTTCGGGTTTCTGGGGTGACATACCGTGCCGACGGCCGCGCGACTCCGACGGGCGTGGAAGCCTTTGCCGATGCGTTCGTGAACCATCGCGAGACCAAGATAGCCATCTGGAGCGAGCACCCCGTCCGGTTTGACCGGGGTCAGCACATGCTCGTCGACGGCCCGCAAATCCGGGACCCGCTGGAAAGACAGATCTTCCACCTGCCGCTGCGTGCGCAGAGCGAAATCACCAAGCGCGCCCTGAACTATGAGGCCAGACGCCGTGCGCTGCGCGAGGACGACGCCGTGAGCTGGCAGTCGCGCTTCCACGAAAAGGCGACGCTCGATGGCCTGAGCGCGAGCGTCTGGGCGGCGAACAGTGCTGACCGCGCCGGGCGCCTCGACGTCTATGGCCGCCCGGAAGAGCTGGTGCGCGATGTCCGGCTGCGGCGGCTGTTGCTTGCCGCCGCGCTGCACATCGCGCTCCGCTACAGGATGTTGCCGGCCTGAGCGGCCGGAGTGGCCGGGCCTGAGCGACCCGGCCGCTACGTGCCGGCCGCTGCGTGCCGGCCTCATCAGGCGGCTCCGGGGAACCGCCTGATGAGGCTTGTCAGGGCGCCTTGGGGGCGTCGTTCGGCGGGGTCAGCAGGTCGGAAGGCTTGGGCGCGGCGGCGGTCTTCTCGACCTTCGCGGCGTCGCGGGCCTTCTGAACGGCCTCGGCCTGCGCCTTCTGGGCGAGGTACTGCTCAAGCTGCGGCTTCACCTCGTCGAAAGTCGGCACCGGCTTCTGGCGCTTTTCCTCGACCTTGATGACGTGCCAGCCGAACTGGGTCTTCACCGGGGCGGTGACGTCGCCCGCCTTGGCGGCGAAGGCGGCGTCGGCGAATTCCGGCACCATCTGGTCCTTGACGAAGAAGCCGAGATCGCCGCCGTCTTCCTTGCCCGAGGGGTCCTCGGTCAGTTCGGACGCGAGCTTGGAGAAATCCTCGCCCTTCTTCAGCCGGGCCTCGACCTCCTCGGCCTTCTTCTTGGCCTCGGCGTCGCTCCCCGGATTGGCGGGATCGACGCGGAACAGGATGTGGCGAGCGTGCACTTCCTCTTCCGGCTTCTGCTTGCCGACGGCCTCGTCATAGGTCTTTTTCAGCGCCTCGTCGGTCAGCGCGGCCTTGGTCACGTTTTCCAGCGCCGCCTGCATCAGCACGCGCTTGCGGATGAAGTCCAGCTGCTGCTTGAACGCCTCGGTCTGGTCGAGCTTCTGCTGCTCGGCGAGCTGCGCCATGGCGGTGAGATCGATCAGGAAGCCGAGCACATATTCGTCGCGGGCCGGCCCCTGGATCTGCGGCGGCAGGTTGGAAGAGAGCTCGGCAGCGGCGGCGTTGACCTCGCTGCGGCGGATCGGCGTGCCGTTGACGGTGGCGAGCACCGGATCGTCGGTCGCGGCGGCAGTGGCCGCAGGCGGGGGAGTCTGGGCACTGGCGGGCAGCGCGGTGAACAGGGTGGTCCCGAGCAGCACGGCGACGAGGCCGGCACGCAGGCCGGCGGGGTGGCGGCTGCGCGCCTTGAGCGCGGCGTGCGGACGATGGGGGTTCATGAGAGAGGTTCCTTGGGAGTTTGCGGTTGTCCGCGGTTCGGGCGGCGAAAGCTGGCTCAGACGCAAGCCGCTTGCAAGCGGGCATCGAGCCCCGCCAAGCATACAGACTGTCGCCTTGCCTGCGATTGACAACCCCCAAACCCGTTCATAAGTGTGGCACGCGGTGCGAAGCCTCCCCGGCGCTCGCATTCTTGTGACGCGAAATGCCGCGCGCCGGTGGTGGGCGGCAGGCTGCGCCGGACCCATTTCGGCCGCAAACCGCGTCTCCATGTGCCCGGCAGGCGGCTTCGCGCCCGACGCCTGGCGGATGTGTGCGAAATCGAAGGGCCCGGCGGCCCGCCATCGCCGGGTTCCGACATATGCCCTGGCGGACACGGATTGGAAGCCTCATGTTCGGCGCTCTCGCGCGAAAGCTCTTCGGATCGGCCAATGACCGCCGCGTGCGCGGCTACCAGCCGAAAGTTGCCGCCATCAACGCGCTGGAACCCGAGCTCCTGAAGCTGAGCGACGAGGAGCTGCGCGCGCGCACCGCCCAGTTCAAGGAGCAGCTCGCGGCAGGCGCGAGCCTCGACGATCTTCTGGTGCCCGCCTTCGCCACCGTGCGCGAGGGCGCGCGCCGGGCGCTGGGCCAGCGGCATTTCGACGTCCAGCTCATCGGCGGCATGGTGCTACACGAGCGCGGCATCGCCGAGATGCGCACCGGCGAAGGCAAGACGCTGGTCGCGACCGCCCCGGTCTATCTCAACGCGCTGACCGGCAAGGGCGTCCACGTCGTCACGGTCAACGACTACCTCGCCAAGCGCGACGCCGAATGGATGGGCCGGGTCTACCGTTTCCTCGGGCTCACCACCGGCATCATCGTCCACGGGCTCGATGACGACGAGCGCCGCGCGGCCTATGCCTGCGACGTCACCTACGCCACGAATAACGAGCTCGGCTTCGACTATCTGCGCGACAACATGAAGTACGAGCTGGGCCAGATGGTCCAGCGCCCGCATCATTACGCGGTGGTCGACGAGGTGGACTCGATCCTGATCGACGAGGCGCGCACCCCGCTCATCATTTCCGGCCCGCTCGACGACCGCTCCGACTTCTACAACACCATCGATACCTACATCCCGAAGCTCTCGAAGGAAGACTACGAGGTCGACGAGAAGCAGCGCTCGGTCGCCATGACCGAGGCCGGCATGGAAAAGATGGAAGTGCTGCTGCGCGAGGCCGGTCTGCTCAAGGGCGATGGCGGGCTCTACGACGTCGAGAACGTCTCGGTGGTGCATCACGTCAACCAGGCCCTGCGCGCCCACACGCTGTTCCAGCGCGACAAGGACTACATCGTGCGCAATGGCGAGGTCGTCATCATCGACGAGTTCACCGGCCGCATGATGCCGGGCCGGCGCTATTCGGAAGGCCTGCATCAGGCGCTGGAAGCCAAGGAGCGGGTCCAGGTCCAGCCCGAGAACCAGACGCTGGCCTCCATCACCTTCCAGAACTATTTCCGTATGTACGAGAAGCTGGCCGGCATGACCGGCACGGCAAACACCGAGGCGGCGGAATTCGGCGACATCTACCGGCTCGAAGTGGTCGAGATTCCGACCAACCTGCCGGTGAAGCGCATCGACGACGACGACGAGGTCTACCGGACCGCTGGCGAGAAATACAACGCCATCATCGAGGTCATCATCGACTGCAAGAAGCGCGGCCAGCCGGTGCTGGTCGGCACCACCTCGATCGAGAAGTCCGAACTTCTGGCCGAGCTGCTGAAGAAGCGCGGCTTCCGCCAGAAGGACTTCTCCGACCCGGACGCGTTCCGCCCGCTCTATGACGGCGACCAGGGCAACAGCGAGGACCTCGTCTTCGCGGTGCTCAACGCCCGCCACCACGAGCAGGAATCCTACATCGTCTCCCAGGCCGGCGTGCCGGGCGCGATCACCATCGCCACCAACATGGCTGGCCGCGGCACCGACATTCAGCTCGGCGGCAATGCCGAGATGCGCATCCAGCACGAGCTGGCCGGCATGCCCGAGGGCGAGCAGCGCGCCGCCGCCGAGGCCAACATCCGCGAGGAGATCGCCAAGCTCAAGCAGAAGGCGCTGGAGGCCGGCGGCCTTTATGTCATCGGCACCGAGCGCCATGAAAGCCGGCGCATCGACAACCAGCTGCGCGGCCGCTCCGGCCGCCAGGGCGACCCCGGCCACTCGCATTTCTTCCTGTCGCTGGAAGACGATCTGATGCGCATCTTCGGGTCGGATCGGCTCGACAGCATGCTGCAGCGGCTCGGCCTCAAGGAGGGCGAGGCCATCGTCCATCCCTGGATCAACAAGGCGCTGGAAAAGGCCCAGAGCAAGGTCGAAGCCCGCAACTACGACATCCGCAAGAACCTGCTGAAATACGACGACGTGATGAACGACCAGCGCAAGGTGGTGTTCGAGCAGCGCGTCGAGCTGATGCAGGACGAGGACGTCGCCGAAACCGTCGCCGAGATGCGCCACGGCGTGATCGACGACATCGTGACCCGATTCGTGCCGCCCAACGCCTATCCCGAGCAGTGGGACACGGACGGTCTGCATCAGGCGCTCGGCGGCCTCACCGGCCTCGACCTGCCGGTGAAGGAATGGGCGGCCGAGGAAGGCATCGCCGACGAGGAGATGCGCGAGCGCATTCGCGCCCGGACCGACGAGGCCATGGCGCTGAAGCTCGCCAAATACGGCCCCGAGATCATGCGCTATGTCGAGAAGTCCATCCTTCTCCAGACGCTGGATCATCTGTGGCGCGAGCACCTCGTCACGCTCGACCACCTGCGCCAGGTCATCGGCCTGCGCGGCTATGGCCAGCGCGACCCGCTGAACGAGTACAAGTCCGAGGCGTTCCAGCTGTTCGAGACCATGCTCTCCAGCCTGCGCGAGGCGGTGACCGCCCAGCTCATGCGTGTCGAGGTGATGACCGCGCCGCCGCCGGAAGAACTGCCGGTGATGGAGGCGCACCACGCCGACCCGGCAACCGGCGACGACGAGTTCGCGCTCGCGGATGCCGAGTTCGCCAGCGCGGCGACGCTCGCCCCGGCCGCCGATGCCAATTCCCCCGCCCGCGACCCGAACGACCCGTCGAGCTGGGGTCGGGTCGGGCGCAACGAACCCTGCCCCTGCGGTTCGGGCCTGAAATACAAGCACTGCCACGGCCGCTTCGTGTGAGCGTCGCCGCTCACATCCATGAAGCCGAAGAGCGCCTGCGTGTCGCCGTCCTCACCGGCGACGTGGCGGCGCTCGACGTGCTGCTGGCCGACGACGTCGTGTTCGTCGACTTCATGGGCATGGTCGGCGACAAGGCGGACAATCTCGGCCGCCACACCAGCGGCATGCTGCGGTTGAAGCGGCTCGACTTCCACGACATCGAAATCCGGACGTTCGATGCCTGCACCGCGCATTGCCATCTGCGCGTCGAAGCCGAAGGCAACGCGCAAGGCGCCCGCTTCTCCGCCGCGATGCGCTACAGCCAGCTGTGGCGGCTCGGGGCGAAGGGCTGGCAGTTGGCCGCGGCCCATAGTTCGCTGATCGCCTGACCGCCCTCACCCGCCGGCCGCGAGAGGCGCCGGCGCCTCGTCCCCGCGTGGCCCCTCGATGAAGCGGTCATAAGCGCGCCCGAGTCATGCCCGCACTCGCGAGGCGGGGTGAAGACAGGCCTGTGAAAGGCGTGTGATGGACGCCCCGCACCTCGCGCGTGGCGGATTGGCCGGCTCTGGCGAGGCCGGACGAGGCAACGAACCCATCAGCGACATCCCCGGGAACGCGGTAGGTAGCCCCTCAAGCGGCACGAGGCGCAGCTTGCGGAACCTCCGGCCATCCGCCGGTCTTCACGCCTGAGGCGCGAGTGAGGTCGTCCGGCGTAATCCGTGGCCGGCCGGACGCGCGGATGTCGTCCTCGACCACCGACGGGGATCGCACGCTGGCCGCGCACGGTCGGAATCGGGCGTGACGGAGATGAAGCAGCACCGCCCCGGAAGGGCCGCGCAATGTCACTGCACGCTGGTCGAGAAACCGCCGGTCGAGATGATGCCGGCGCCCGGCAGGGCTGCGGAGCTGCCGCTGGACGGCATGGAGGGCCGCAATTGAGGCACGCCCGCCGCCGCGGCAGCCGGGGTCGGCACCGCGCCATAGGCCGGGGCGGCGGCCGCCGCCGGAGTCGGCACCGACGAATACAGCTGGGGCGCCGCATGGGGTGCGACTTGGGGCGCGACCTGGGGCGCTGCGGCCTGCGGGACCGCGGCCGGACGCGGCGCCTGTGCGCGCGGGGCCGCCTGAGGCACCGGGGGACGCGCCTGCGGCACCGGCACCGTGCCGGTGCTCAGCACGTTCGGCACCGCTTCCGGCGTGGTCGCGGCGGTCGGCTGCGGCGCGGAGCCGCCGCCGAACAGATTGCCGAAGGAGAAGGCGGAACTGGCGGGCGGGGCCATGGACACCGAGTTCGGTGCCGTCACGCTCTGCGCATTGGCCGTCGGCGCCGTGGCCGGCTCCTCGCGGTTGAACAGCCGGCTCACGCCGCTTAGCCAGCTTCCGCTGCCATCGGCCGAGGCGACCTCGACGCTGGTGCCGGCCGCGCGGCCGCCGAACAGCGTCGTACCGGAGGAGGTTGCCACCTGAGTGCTCCCGCCGCCGGGCGCATCGGTCGGGCGCGGAGCCGGCATCGGCACGCTACCTGCGGCGGCGACGGCGGCCGGCGCGGTGGCAACCACCGAATCAGCCTGAGCGAGCGCGATGCTCTCGGCCGGGGCCGGCGCGTTGGTATCGACGCCATAGTCGCTCCCCGGCGGCTTCACCACCGGCGGCAGCGAGCCCGGCGCCTTCAGCTCGGGGTTCTGCAGCTTGGCGAGGAACACCTGATGCATCCCGCCATCCTTGCCGGTCTTCACCGGCGCGACCGGCGTGTAGGAGCCGGCGCTCGCCATCATCCGGGTGACTTCCTGGCTGCGCGCGGCGATTGCCTGCTGCAAACCTTCCGGCTGCGAATATTCGGGGCACGGCGCGGAGGGGTCGAATTTCGCCCGCGGGTCCACCGGCGTGGCGTTGAACACGTAGCGCTTGCCGCAAACGTCCACCTTGGGCAGCGCCTTGGTCAGCTCGAACGTGTCGCTGCCTTCCTTGAGCATCCGCCAGAACGGCATGTTCGGGTTGTTGCGGTGGCGCACCATGTTGTCCGCGGTCATGCGGAACGGATAGGCCTGCACCTGGAAGGCACGCTGGCCACCCTTGAAGCTCTCGCGGCCGAGCGCGAAGATTTCCTGGATCTGCTCGTCGGTCATGGCGTAGCAGCCGGCGGAGGAACAGTCGCCATGCACCATCAGATGGGCGCCGGTGCGGCCCCAGGCGCGGTCATAGGCGTTCGGGAAGCCGAGATTGAATGACAGGTAATAGCTGGAGTTCGGGTTCATCTGACCCGGCGTGATCGTGTAGAAGCCTTCCGGCGCCTGCCGGTCGCCTTCCTTGATCTTCGGCCCCAGCTCGCCGGACCAGCGGCAGATCGGGTAGGTCTTGAGCAGGGCGAACTCGCCGCTGGAATTCTGCTTCCAGACCTCAAGCTCGGATTCTTCCTTGTAGATGCGCACCACGACCGGGCTGTCGGTGCGCATGCCCTTCTCGCTGATGAGCGCGAGCGTCTGCGGGGACAGCGCCTTCATCGCCTTGGCATTGGGCGAGGGTCCGCCGTCGCCGGTGCAGGCGGCGAGCGCCAGCGCGGCGCAGCCCGCCAGCAGGATGCCGCGCCACCGTGCGCCCACCATGCGGGCGAAGCGGCCTTGATTGCCAGAGCGGCCCAACGCGAAACTCCCCGTCAGTCCCGTAAAACCATGAGGGTCATCATAAAGCGTTATCCTTGACCACAGGTTACCGCAAGAGCGGCCCGCGCGGCCAGGGAAAGCGCGCGCGCCGTCACAGCGTGCGGCCTATGGCGAGGAACTTCTCGCGGCGCGCCTTGCGCAGTTCCTGCGGCGTCAGCCCGTCGAGCGCGTGCAGTGACGATTCGATGGCGTCGCCCGCAGCGTTCATCATCGCGACCGGATCGCGATGCGCGCCGCCCGGCGGCTCGGGAATGATGCTGTCGATGACGTTGAGCCGGGCGAGGTCCTGCGCGGTGATGCGCATGTTGGTCGCCGCGTCCTGCGCCTTGGAGGTGTCGCGCCACAGGATCGAGGCCGCGCCCTCGGGCGAGATCACGCTGTAGATCGCATGTTCGAGCATGAGCACCCGGTTCGCCGTGGCAATGGCGATCGCGCCACCCGAACCACCCTCGCCGATGATAACGGCGACATTGGGGACGCCGAGCTTGAGGCATTCCTCGGTGGAGCGGGCGATGGCCTCGGCCTGCCCGCGCTCCTCGGCGCCGATTCCCGGATAGGCACCGGCGGTGTCGACCAGCGAGATCACCGGCAGCGAGAAGCGGTCCGCCAGTTCCATCAGCCGCACCGCCTTGCGGTAGCCCTCGGGCCGCGCCATGCCGAAATTGTGCTTGATGCGGGTCTCGGTGGTGGAGCCCTTCTCATGGCCCATCAGGCACACCGCCTGCCCGCGGAAGCGGGCGAAGCCGCCGAGGATGGCCTCGTCCTCGCCGAAGGAGCGATCGCCGGCGAGCGGATCGAAATCCTCGAACAGATGCGCGGCATAGTCCGTAAAATGTGGGCGCAGCGGATGGCGCGCCACCGCCGTCTTCTGCCACGGCGTCAGGTTGGCATAGAGCTGGACCAGCGCGTCATTGGCCTTGCCTTCGAGCCGGGTAATATCGTCCCCGATCGACACGGTGCCGCCATCGGCGGCGAGCGCCCGCAATTCTTCCAGCTTGGCCTCGAGTTCGGCCACGGGCTTCTCAAAGTCGAGGTAGCTGCGCATCGGTCGTCGATCGGTCCAACATGAGAAAAGAGGGCGGCCCGGACGGACCCCCCGCGAATTTTGCCGGGAAGCTGCCCCGAGAGGGTGGCGACGTCAAGGCGGACGGCACGAACCGCCTCATCCGCCCGCCGTATCGTTCAGCGGGTGCAGATCGCGCACAAGGCTCTTAAGCCGCTCGTCCAGCACATGGGTATAGATCTGCGTGGTCGAAATATCGGTATGCCCGAGCAGCGTCTGCACGATGCGAAGGTCCGCGCCATGCGCCAGCAGATGGCTGGCGAAGGCGTGGCGCAGCACATGGGGCGAGAGCCGCGCCGGATCAAGGTCGGCGGCGATCGCGAGTTCCTTGAGGTCGAGCGCGATCTGCTGGCGGGTGATGTGGCCGGAAGCGGCGCCGGAGGGAAACAGCCAGCGCCCGGCCGCCGGCTCTGTCCGGCTTTTGCCCTTCGTCGCGCGCCGCACGGCGTCGAGCGCGGTGCGATAGGCCGTCATCGCGGCGCGGGCGCGCTCGCCGAGCGGCACCATGCGCTCCTTGGCGCCCTTGCCGCGCACGATGATCGCCTCGCCCTTCAGGCCCGCCGCGCTGGCCGGCAGCGCCGCGAGCTCGGAAACGCGCAGGCCGGTGGCGTAGAGCAGCTCGACGAAGCACGCCATCCGCGCGCGCCGCGCGGCCTCGGGCAGGCTCGGCACCGGCTCGGCGGCGCGGGCATGGGCGGTATCGATCAGCCGGCCGACCTCCTCCACCGACAGCACCTTGGGCAGCGGCCGCGTCCGCCGGGGGCCTTCCAGCACGGCGGCGGGGTCCTCGTCGCGGTAGCCTTCGACATAAAGGAAGCGGTGGAACTGGCGCAGGCAGGACAGGCGCCGCGCCACGCTGGCGCTCGCAAGGCCCCGCGCCGTCAGCTCGGCGAGATAGGCGCGGATATGGTCGGTGGAGCCGGCATCAAGGCCGACGCCCTCACCCGTCATGAACGCCTCGAAATCCTCAAGGTCGCGGGCATAGGAAGCGATGGTATTGACGCTCGCCCCGCGCTCGGCGGTCAGCATGTCGAGAAAGGCCGCCGCCGTTCCGCCGCGCCCGCGCCGCTGCGGCGCGTTCATTTGGCGAACCTGTCGGCGGGAATGGTGACGCTCATCTCGCGCGGCTGCGGCGCGACGAGGTTGGCGAAGGACCACAGCACCCCGTAGCAGACGCCGCCGATGACGGCGAGGACGACGATCAGTCGGATAAGGCTCGGCATCGTGTCTCGATTTTCCGATCGTGGACGATTCGCGGCGGGGACCGGGACCCATGGTAGGATGCCGAGCCCTAATGAAACAGAAACCAGCCGGAAAAGCGGCCGGAGGCCTCCCTCTGGGCATTTGCGCGTGCGCCAGCAGGCGGGCCTGCATTGCGCGCGAAACCGGCGGATGATAGTCCGCCAGCAAGGGAACGGAACGACAAGATGACGGCCGAGCACCAGCAGGATGACAAGGCGGCGACGCTGCGCCAGCGCCTCGGCGCGCGCTCAATCGTGCTGGTCGGCATGATGGGCGCCGGCAAGTCCTCGGTCGGCAAGCGCCTCGCGCGTCGCCTCTCCATGCCCTTCGCCGATGCCGATACCGAGATCGAGCAGGCGGCGGGCATGACGATCCCTGAGATTTTCGCCCATCACGGCGAACCCGCGTTCCGCGACGGCGAGAAGCGGGTGATTTCCCGCCTGCTGGAGACCGGCCCGCTGGTGCTGGCGACCGGCGGCGGCGCCTATATGAACGCCGAAACCCGCGAGACCATCGCCCGCCATGCCGTTGCGGTGTGGCTCAAGGCTGACCTCGACGTGCTGCTGCGCCGGGTGCGCCGGCGCGACGACCGCCCGCTTCTCAGGACCGCCGACCCGGCCGCGACGCTGGCGGCGCTGATCGACCAGCGCTATCCGGTCTATGCTGAGGCCCATGTCACGGTCGTCTCGCACGACGTGCCGCAGGATGTCATGGTCGAGGAAGTGATCGACGCGATGTCGGCCCATCTCGGCACGCCGCCCGCTACCGGAGAAAACCCGTGAACAAAGCTGCCGATATCGCCCGCGCCGACATCACCCGGCTCAGCGTCGGGCTCGGGTCGCGCTCCTATGACATCGTGATCGGCCCGCACCTGCTGGAAGAGATCGGCGCGCGCATCGCCAGCCTGCGCCCCGGCGCGCGCGTGGGCATCGTCACCGACGCCAATGTCGCCGAGCGGCATCTGGCGACGGTGGAAGCCTCGCTGAAGGCGGCCGGGCTCACCTCCTCGGCCATCGTGGTCCCGCCCGGCGAGGGCTCCAAGAACTTCGCCACCTTCGAGCATGTGATCGACGAGCTGCTTTCCGCCCGCATCGAGCGGCGCGACCTCGTGCTGGCGCTTGGTGGCGGGGTTGTCGGCGATCTCTCGGGCTTCGCGGCGGCGGCGCTCCGGCGCGGCGTCGATTTCGTGCAGGTCCCGACCAGCCTGCTGGCGCAGGTCGATTCCTCGGTCGGCGGCAAGACCGGCATCAATTCGCGTCACGGCAAGAACCTGGTCGGCGCCTTCCATCAGCCGGTGCTGGTGCTGGCCGACACACGCGTGCTCGACACGCTGCCGCTGCGCGAGTTCCGCTCGGGCTATGCCGAGGTCGCCAAATACGGGCTGATCGACAACGCCCCGTTCTTCGCCTGGCTGGAGCGCAAGTGGAAGGACGTGTTCGCCGGCGGCCCCGCCCGCATCGAGGCGATCGCGACCAGCTGCGCGGCCAAGGCGGCCGTCGTGGCGCGCGACGAGCTGGAGACCGGCGACCGCGCTTTGCTCAATCTCGGCCACACCTTCGGCCACGCGCTCGAAGCGGGCGCCGGCTTCTCGCAGCGCCTGCTGCATGGCGAGGCGGTGGCGGTCGGCATGGCGCAGGCATTCCGCTTCTCCGCCGCGCAGGGCCTATGCCCGGCCGAGGACGCCGCCCGCGTTGCCGCCCATCTCAAGGCGGTCGGCCTGCCGACCCGCATCGCCGACATTCCCGGCGAACTGCCGGACACGGACGGGCTGATGACGCTGATCGGCCAGGACAAGAAGGTCTCGCGCGGGGCGCTCACCTTCATTCTCGCGCGCGGCATCGGCCAGAGCTTCATCGCCCGCGATGTCGACCCGGCGGCGGTGCGTGCCTTCCTCGACGCGGAACGGGCATGAGGATGCCGCGATGAGCCGCAAGGCGCTCGCGCTGCTCGGCCGCTGGCGTCCGCGCCACGCGCCGGAACCGCCGCCGCCACCCGAGCCGGACAGCCGCGAGGAAATCCGCGCGGCGCTGGCGCATCTCCAGCGCGCGGCCTCGCTCGGCAATGACGACCGCGACATGGTGGCGGGCCTCGTCAATCTGCGCGAGCTCGAAGTCTCCGACGCCATGGTCCACCGCACCAAGATGGCGACATTGGACGCGGGCGAGCCTCCCGCCGACCTCGTGCGCGAGGCGCTCGCCTCGCCCTTCACCCGCCTGCCGCTGTGGCGCGACACCCCGGACAACATTGTCGGCGTGCTGCACGCCAAGGACCTGCTGCGCGAGCTTCAGGCGCTCGGCAACGACATCTCCAGGCTCGACATCGAGAAGATCGCCCGCCCGGCCTGGTTCGTGCCGGACGGCACCACGCTGGCCGATCAGCTCAAGGCGTTCCGCCGCCGCAAGCAGCATTTCGCCCTCGTGGTCGACGAGTATGGCGAGGTGATGGGCCTCGTCACGCTGGAAGACATTCTGGAGGAGATCGTCGGCGAGATATCCGACGAGCACGACATCGCCTTCACCGGCGCGCGGCGCCACCCGGACGGCTCGGTCAATGTCGAGGGCTCGGTGGCGATCCGCGACCTCAACCGCTTCATGGGCTGGAACCTGCCGGACGAGGAGGCGACCACGGTCGCCGGGCTGGTGATCCACGAGGCGCGGATCATCCCCGAGCCGGGCCAGACCTTCATCTTCCACGATTTCCGCTTCCAGGTGATGCGCCGCCAGCGCAACCGCCTCACCTTGCTGCGCATCGTGCCGCTGGGCGCCCGGAGGCCGGGTGCGCCGGCTATAGCCGGCACACGCTAGCTCTTGCGCAACGTCAGGCGCGCCGGTCGCGCCGGGCCTGCGCGTTCTTCACCTGCTGCGAGATGCTGCCGATCTTGGCGGGCGGGACCGTGGTGCGGCGGCGGCTGGGGATCACGTCCATCCCGGTATCCGCCGTGCGGTCGGCCACCGGCGGCTTGGTGAAATTCGCCGAGCGGCGCAGCGCCAGCGCCTTGTGCGCGATCTCGGCCTGGCTCGCCCGCGATTCGAGGTCGGCGCGACGGCGCAGTTCGCTGTTGACGCGCTTCATCGCCGCCGCGAACACCTGCTTGCGCTGGGCCGGGCGCTCGGCGGTGCCGGGAAAGCTGCGCCCGCGCTCCTCCGCCTTCCCGCGCACCACGCGGCGCTTGTGGCGCGAAAGCGTGCGCTCCTTCTCGTGAAATTCCCGGATGCGGCGGCGCAGTCCCTGCAGCGCCTCGGTCTCCACCTCGTAGATCGCGGGGTGATGGCTGAGCCGCACCACCTCGTCTTCATCATGGCTGATCAGGCTGCGTTCGGAACGGCGGGAAGACGACATGATCGAGGGTCCTTTCAACCGGCCACCGGGGCATCCACGCCCGGCGCCCACCGCACGCGCCCATGCCTGCGGGCAAGACGGTGCAGCTAACGTTAGGTGACATCGAACTGGCGCGCGGTGCCCGGAAGTCAAGGAAGACCGGCCCGGCGCGATGAACGGCGCATGAACTGCGAGGTCAGCAACGCTTCAGCGCGGTGGGATAGTATATTCCTTAACGTCACATCGGGCTTCAGGGGGATATTATGAGGTTCAACATCTTCAGCCGCGGCCTCGCCATCGTCGGCTTGATGGGGCTGTTAAGCCTGCCGGCCGCCGCCGCCGACATCGTTCTGCAATGGGCGAGCAACAACGCCAATGTGACGGAGCGCTCCGGCATGCTCGTCGCCGTCGGCAATACACGCGACGCCGCCCGCTTCGAGGTCGTGCGGCTGGAAGGCCGGCGCATCGCACTGCGTGCGCAGGATGGCAGCTATGTACGGGCCGGCATCGGGCCCGACACGCTGCTCGGCACCGGCAGCCCGCATATTCGCGGCTGGGAGACCTTCGAGATGGACCCCCATGGCGGCGATACCTATTCGCTGCGCTCGGTACAGAACGGCAAATACGTCACCGTCGATCCGCGCGGCCAGCTCGCGGCTTCCGCGCCGATGCGCGGCACCCACGCCCAGTTCCGCCTGATCACCGTGCCGGACCGCCAGCGCCCCAGCCGACCGCCGGCCCAGACCTCTACCCCGGCCTTCAACTGGACCGGAAATTGGGGGCAGCTCTGGATCATCGGCGTGGACGGGCGCGGCGTCCGCGTGCCCCATGGCGCCCGGGTGCGCTTCGACATCGGCCGCGACATGAACGTCAGCGCCTCGCTCGGCTGCAACACGCTCAGTTCGCGGATGAGCGTCAACGGGCGCAATGCGACGTTCTCGCGGGTGATGATGACCCGGATGGCCTGCAATAATGCCGAGCAGGTCTATGAGCAGAACCTCGCCTCGGCGATGGGTGCGGTGCGCTCCTGGGAGTATCGCGAGGGGCAGATCGCCTTCCTCGACGCCTCGGGCCGGCGCGTGCTCCAGATCGCGCGTTAGAGCATGTTTCGCGCCGGCCGATCGGCCTGCGCGACGAGGAAGCGCCCTTGGCGCATCGGGTTCAGGGTGCTTCCGGTCGATCGGGTGATGCCGCCCGACCGGAAAGAGTTCTGGAATCCGCCCGAAATCCACCCATATAGAGCGGCAGGTTTCCTCACGGCGCCGGGTTCACTCGCCCGGCGCCTTCGCGTCTATGGCAAGGGCATGCAGCCCGCGCGCGATCTCGTCGGCGAGCAGCCCGTTCACCAGCCGGTGGCGGGCGAGCCGGTTCTGCCCGGCGAACACCTCGGCGACGATGCGCACGCGCAGATGCGTGAGCTGCCCTGGACGGTGGCCGCCATGGCCTTCATGGCGATGGCTCTCATCCTCCAGTTCGAGGACCGAGGGCGACAATTCGGCCAGCGCGAGCCGCACGCGGGAGAGCGCCTGCGCGACGGCATCGGCAGGCGGAGGGGACGCAGGATGAAGGGGTTCGCTCATGGCCGAACGGGGTATCCGCCGCCTCGCGCGCGGTCAATATGTCTCTAATCGGCGGTGACGTCGTGTTGGTTTCTTGTATACCTCCATCAGCAACAGCATAATCGCCCGATCATGAAGCTCGACTCCCCCATATTCGACCGCATTCGCGTCAAGCCGGACCGGGATCGCCGCCTCAAGGCGGAATGCCCGGCATGCGATTGGGCCGGCTGCGACAAGCCCGCGACGCACCGGGCGCCGAAGGGGCGCGACCGCGAAAACCAGTTCTGGCGCTACTGCTTCGACCATGTGCGCCAGTACAACCAGAACTATAATTACTTCTCCGGCATGGCCGACGACGCGGTGATGGCCTACCAGAAGGACGCGCTCACCGGGCATCGTCCGACCTGGAAGATGGGCAGCAAGGGCGGCACCGGCCGGGCGGCGTCCGAGCACATCAAGCGCCACGCGCCCGAAGGCTTCGCCGATCCGTTCGGCGTGTTCAGTGATCTGGGCGGCACGGCGCGGCCGGACCCGCAGCCCGCGCGCGAGGGCCGGATGATCCGCAATGCCGAGCGCCGGGCCTTCGAATCGCTCGGGCTGGAGATCAGCGCCAGCGCCGAGGAGATCAAGGCCCGCTTCAAGACGCTCGCCAAGAAATACCACCCCGACGTCAATGGCGGCGACACCTCCACCGAGGACCGCCTGCGCGACGTGATCCAGTCCTATAATCATCTCAAGAGCGCGGGCTATTGTTGATCCCGCTTATGTCAGACCCGCCGCGCGCTAACGCGGCAACGGAGGAATAATGACCGCCTCGCTCACCCAAGCCGCGCCGATCGTCGCTCCCATGCCGGACATGAAGGTCTCGGTCCGGCAGGTGTTCGGCATCGATGTCGACCTCGACGTGCCGGCCTATGCCGAACCCGACGCCTATGTGCCGGACATCGATCCCGACTACCTGTTCGATCGCCCGACCACGCTGGCCATCCTCGCGGGCTTCGCGCATAACCGCCGCGTCATGGTCACCGGCTATCACGGCACCGGCAAGTCGAGCCACATCGAGCAGGTGGCGGCCCGGCTGAACTGGCCGTGCGTGCGCGTCAACCTCGACAGCCACATCAGCCGCATCGACCTGATCGGCAAGGACGCGATCGTGGTCAAGGAAGGCAAGCAGATCACGGAATTCCGCGACGGCATCCTGCCCTGGGCCTACCAGAACAACGTCGCCCTCGTGTTCGACGAATACGACGCCGGCCGCCCGGACGTGATGTTCGTGATCCAGCGCGTGCTGGAGAGCGCCGGCCGCCTGACGCTGCTCGACCAGAACCGCGTGATCCGCCCGCATGGCGCGTTCCGCCTGTTCTCGACGGCGAACACGATCGGCCTCGGCGACACCACCGGCCTCTATCATGGCACCCAGCAGATCAACCAGGCGCAGATGGACCGCTGGTCCATCGTCACCACGCTGAACTATCTGGCGCACGACAAGGAAGTCGACATCGTCGTCTCCAAGGCCAAGCACTTCCAGACCCCGGAAGGCCGCGACAACGTGGCCCGCATGGTGCGCCTCGCCGACCTCACCCGGCAGGCCTTCGTCAATGGCGACCTCTCCACCGTGATGAGCCCGCGCACCGTGATCACCTGGGCCGAGAACGCCGAGATCTTCCAGGACCTCGGCTTCGCGTTCCGCGTGACCTTCCTCAACAAGTGCGACGAGCTGGAGCGCGCGCTGGTGGCCGAGTTCTATCAGCGCTGCTTCGGCAAGGAGCTGACGGAATCCGCCGTCAACGTCGTGATGTCGTAAGGACGCCGACCCGCGAGAGCGACAGGCCCCTCCTCCGAGGGGAGAGGGGTGAGTGAGGGGGCTCGGAGCTTTCCAGTCCTCTCCCTCCTCCTCACCGCCCCGCTACGCGGGCCACCTCTCCCCACCGGGGAGAGGGAAAGATAAGGCCTCCACGCGCGGGGCCGACCTTTCCCCGACGGGGCAAGGTAACGCCCAGCATCCAAGGCCATCGCCATGAGCAGCTCGACCACGACCAACCGCCCGACCCGCACGCCGCCCAAGGAGGCGCCGACGGAGCCGCTGAAGCGCGCGGTGACGAGCTGCCTGCGCGCCATCGCCGGCGACAGCAATATCGAGGTCACCTTCGGCTCGGAAAAGCCCGGCTATGCCGACGGCCGCGCCCGGCTGCCCGAGCCCTCGCGCCGCATGACCAAGCAGGACGCCGCGATCATGCGCGGCCACGCCGATTCCATGGCGCTGCGCCTCGCCTGCCACGACCCCAAGGTGCACAAGAAGCTGGTGCCGGTCGGCCAGCAGGCGAGAGCCGCCTTCGACGCCGCCGAGCAGACCCGCTGCGAGGCGCTCGGCGCCCAGCGCATGGACGGCGTGGCGCTGAATCTCTCCGCTATGCTGGAAGACCGCTATCAGAAGGCCAATTTCGCCAATCTCGCCTCCCGCGAGGACGCCCCGCTGGAGGACGCGCTGTCGCTGATCCTGCGCGAGCGCATGACTGGCATGGCCCCGCCCGCCGCCGCGCGCGAGATGGTGAACCTGTGGCGCGGCTTCATCGAGGAGCACGGCGCCACCGCGCTCGACGAGCTGGCCGGCGCCGCCGACGACCAGGGCCGCTTCGCCGAGGCGATGCGCGACCTGTTGTCCTCGCTCGGCATGGGCGAGGACATCGCCCCGTTCGACGAGAGCAACGACCCCTCCACCGAGGCCGACGACACCCGCGAGGACGATTCCGGCAAGGGATCGGATGCCGAGCAGGATGAGAATGCCGAAGGCACGACCGAGGTCGACACCGACCTGTCCTCCGACCAGAACCCGGAAGAATCCGAGGAGCAGCAGGAGCAGCCCAATTCCGAGCTGTCCGACGACGCGGAGCTGGGCGAATCCGACGATTCCTCCGAGCCGTGGCGCCCGCAGAACCTCTCACCGACCGAGCCGCGCCCGCCGGAGTACCACCCCTTCACGCCGCGCTTCGACGAGACGGTGAACGCGGACGAACTGTGCGACCCGGAGGAGCTGGCCCGGCTGCGCTCCTATCTCGACAAGCAGCTCGTGCATCTCCAGGGCATCGTCGCGCGCCTCGCCAATCGCCTGCAGCGCAAGCTGATGGCGCAGCAGAATCGCGGCTGGGAGTTCGACCTCGAAGAGGGCATGCTCGACCCGGCGCGCCTGCACCGCATCATCATCGACCCGATGCAGCCGCTCTCCTTCAAGCGCGAGCGCGACACTGACTTCCGCGACACGGTGGTGACGCTGCTGCTGGACAATTCCGGCTCGATGCGCGGGCGCCCGATCACGGTCGCCGCCGCCTGCGCGGATATTCTGGCCCGCACCCTTGAGCGCTGCGGCGTGAAGGTCGAGATTCTCGGCTTCACCACCAAGGCGTGGAAGGGTGGGCAGGCGCGCGAGACCTGGCTGTCCGCCGGCAAGCCGGGCGCGCCCGGCCGGCTGAACGACCTGCGCCACATCATCTACAAATCCGCCGACGCGCCCTGGCGCCGCGCGCGCAAGAATCTCGGCCTGATGATGCGCGAGGGCCTGCTCAAGGAGAACATCGACGGCGAGGCGCTGGACTGGGCGCATAACCGTCTGCTGGCCCGCAACGAGCAGCGCCGCATCCTGATGATGATTTCCGACGGCGCACCGGTGGACGATTCCACGCTTTCGGTGAATCCGGGCAATTATCTGGAGCGGCATTTGCGCTGGGTGATCCAGCAGATCGAGGACAAGTCCCCGGTCGAGCTGATCGCCATCGGCATCGGCCACGATGTGACGCGCTACTACAAGCGCGCGGTAACCATCGTGGATGCCGAGGAGCTGAGCGGGGCCATGACCGACAAGCTCGCCGAATTGTTTGACGAGCGGCAGGGCGTCGCCGGCAAGAAGCCCGGCGGCAAAGCCGTGGGTGGCAAGGCGATGGGCGGCGGACGGCTGCACTGACGGCCGGTCTGTACCGCAAACGAAGCCGATCGGGCGCGAGACTCGTCGCGCCTCTTGAAATGCCGGCGAGGCTGCCTAAATAAGCCTCATCCCAGCCAGAGCAGGGCTTCCGGCCCGCAGGCGCCTCGTCAGCGCCGCGCCGGATGGATACGGGTCAGGACGGATGTACTCCGACCCGCCTCATTCCCTTCGGCCTCCTGACGAGAGGCCGGCTCTCTGGTGGGACGCTCTCCAAAGCGAGAATGACAAGACCGGCCTAAGGCCGGTCTTTTTTTGCGCCGCGCTCCCCGCCGCGACCTCACACGCCGAAGGGCGGGCGGGCCGAGGCGTGGGGCTTGGATTCGGACTCGTCAAGGAACGAGGCCGCTTCCGGGCCGGGATCGTCCGGCAGGTTCGGCATCGCGACCACGGCCGCCGGTGCGGCGTTCGCCGCTGGCGCAGAGCTTGCTGCAGGCGCCTGGCTGGTCGCTGGCGTCTGGCTCGCGGCCGGCGGCATCGCCGGCGCCACCGGGGCGGTATCGGCCGGCTCGGGCGCGGCGACGGTCTCAATTTCGGGACCCACCACCGGCGCGGCCGTCGGCGCGGGAAGCTGAGCCTCGATCGCGGCCTGGATCGCCGCGCGCACGCGCTCGGCCTCGTGCTCCAGCACCGGCGAGGCCGCCACGCCGGGCGGCACCTTCCACACAAAGGCGTCGAGCTTACCGGTGATCGGCGAGATCGGGCCCCAGCGCTCGGCGACGAAGCCGTCCGCCACCCAGGCCGGATCGCGCGGCGCACGCACGGCGCGGGCGGTCCATTCACGGGCCTTGCCGACATCATTGTGCTCGGCCGCTTCCAGCTCCGCCATCAGCAGGCAGATGCGCTGCGTCGGCGCGTCGAGCAACGGCGCCAGAACCGAACGTGCGGTGGCGAAGTCCTGCGCGTCGATGGCGGCGCTGGCGAGCGCCATCACGCTTTCCGGATGCGAGGGCATGCGGGCGGTGAGCGCGCGCATGCGCTTCAGCCGCTCGCGCACCGAATCCCCGACCCGCAGATGCAGATAAGCCTCGGCGAGATCGGGATGCGGCGTGGCAGCGAAGGCAGCTTCGAGGATCTTCGCCGCCTTGCGGGTATCTCCCGCCGCACCGAGCAGGCGCCCGGCGATTTCCGCCGCCGGCACCAGCGTCGGGGCGAGCTTGGCGGCCTCCACCGCCTTTTCCCGCGCCGTGGCCGGGTCCGACAGTTCCTGAGCCTGCGCCTGCGCGGCCAGCAGGACTGCGCGGCGGCGGCGATGCGCGGCGCGGTCGAGCCCGCCATGCGCGGCCTCGCGCTCCAGCATCGCCAGCGCGCCGGTGTAATCTCCCGCGAGACAGCGCGATTCGATCACGGCGTCCGCCGCCCAGATCAGGCCGGGCTCAAGCTGGGCCGCCTCTTCCGCCGCCGCCTGCGCCGCCTCGGCATCGCCGCGCCGGCGCGCCTCGACATGAAGGCCCCGCAGCCCCAGCAGCCGGGTCGACGCGGTCTGCGTCATGGCCTGGAACGCGCGCTCGGCCGCCGCCGTGTCGCCGGCAAGCTGGGCGGCCTGCGCGGCGAGGAGCTGGGTCAGCGGCTCGCGGCCGATCAGCCGTTCGGCGTCGCTCGCCGCGCGGCGGGCGCCCGCGACATCGCCGGTGCCAACCGCGATCAGCCCACGCGAAATCGCCGCCCAGCCGCGATTGGCGCGGCGGTTGCGCAGCGAGCCGGTGAGCAAGTCGGGGGAGCGCAGGACCAGCCGGAGCAGGCCCCAGCCGAGAATGGCCACGGCGACCAGCACCAGCAGCGCGCTGAACGCCACCAGCACGCTGGTTTCCAGATGCCAGCCCTGCCAGTCGATGGTGAGCGCGCCGGGCCGGTCCGCGATCCAGGCAACGCCGAAGGCGACGCCGGCGAGGATGAGCAGATAGACGATGAGCCGTATCACTGCGCACCTCCGGGCAGGGTGGCGAGGATCTGCTGCTTCAGCGCCGCCACCGTGGCAAGCGCCGACTGGCGGGCCTCGATGGTCTGGGCGACCTCCGCGAGCGGCGCGCGGGCGGAGGCGGACAGGGCGTCGATGGCGCGCGCCGCCGCCGCGAAGTCGCCGCGCTCAAGCGCGAGCCGGGCGAGCCTGAGGCGCGCGCGGTCGGATTCGGGATCGTTCACCGGATCGTCGGCGCGGCGGATGGTCACCAGCTTGGAGGCGCTGTCCATCAGCCGGTCCAGCACGCCCGCCGAGGTCTCGGCCGGCGCCTTGGCCGCGGCCGCACGGTCTTCAGCCGCCGCGAGCTGGACCGCGAGCGTCATGCCTTGGGGGAAACCGGCGGTCGCGCCAGCCTGAAGCGGGGCGAGGCCGTCACCGGCCGAACCCAGCAGGGCGCGGCTGGCGGCAAGCTCGGTGGCAAACGGCCTGCCGGCGAGGATCGCCTCCTCAAGCGCGCCGAGCGCGACCAGTTGCGCGGTGCCCTGCGTGCCGGCCTTCTGCGCGGCAGTCGCCTGCGAAACCTGCTGCTGGAGCGTATCGAGCCGTGCCCCGAGCGCATTCACCGCCTCCGGCGAGGCGGCTTGCAGCGCGGTGAAATGCTGCTCAAGCGCGCTGATACGGCCGGAAAGCTCGCTGGTATCGGCCGGGGGCGCGCCGGCAGCCGGCAGCGCATCGACCTTGCCGCCGAGGGAAGTGAGGCCGGTTTCCAGCGCGTCCAGCCGGGCGGCCAGTTCCTGTGTCGCCGGAGCGGGGGCCGGTGCGGCCGCGGTCTGGTTCTCCAACCGCTCGACACGCTGGCGCAGATCGAGCGCGCGCGCCTCCAGATCGGTGATGGCATCGATATTGGCGTCGGCGCTGTAGAAGGTGCCGACCAGCGCGAAGGCGACGGCGCCGCCGATCAGACCGGAGATCAGCGCGGCGACGGACACGCCGAACCAGCCGAGCTGGCGGCGCGGGCGCTCGGTCACGGGCGTGGGGACGGGCTCGGGATCGAGGGAAGCAGGCGCCCCTTCGATGGCATCCGCCGCCAAGACCTCGTGGGCAGCCTCCTCGCGGGCGGCCTCGTCCGCCGTAAGGTCTTCGACCGCAGTATCTTCGGCCGGCGCGGTATCCTTCGGGACGGCCTCAGCCGCAACCGTCTCGGTGGCGGGCTCCGACGTCCCGGTGCCGGTATCGACCGCCGCGTCCGCGGCCTCGTTTTTGGTCGGATCGTCCTTCGCCACTGCGTCTGTCTCCGATCTTTAAGCCCGCTCCGGCCCTTCCCTCGGGATAAACCCCCGCTTCCGTCGCCGCAACCTCGGTCTCATCCGATGGTTTACGTCGACAACAACGCGAACAGCCCGTCTTCGGTCGGTTCGTTGGCGATTCGCGTCGGCCAGCCGGCCGGGATGAGCGGCGCTGCGACGTTCGCTGAGAAGCACAAATGCACGAAGCCGGCGCCGTGTTCCGTGAGGCCGGCCTGCCCGGCGAGCCGCGCCAGCGTGGCGGCGGTGCGGGGCGAGAAATGGAAGGCCGCGTCGATCTGCCTCCCCCGGATCGCCGCCTCCGTAGCCGGCAAAAGATGCTCCGCGGCGCGCGCGCGATAGATCGTGAACAGCGCGACCGCATGGCCGTCGCCCGCCAGCTCCGCCCCGAGATCCACCGCCCGCTCCTCGCCGCAGACGTGCAGCACGCGGGACCTGGGCGAGAGCTCGGCGCGCAGCAAGGCGGCGAGCGCCGCACCATTGCCCCCGGCCACCAGACGGCGGGAAAAGCCCGGCGGCGCGACAGCCTCGGTGCGCCGGCCCACCGCGTAGAGCGGCAGATCGCGCAGCGCCGCCAGCTCCGGCCGCTGTGCCAGCGCGCGCGCGCCGTTGACGCTGGTGAGCACCACGGCGTCGAAGCGCCCCGGCGGCAGCGTCGCGTCGGCTATCGGCTCGATGATCAGCAGCGGGTCACGCACGACATCGTGACCGAGCGCCCGCAACCGCTCGGCTGTGGCCTGCGAATCCGGCTCCGGGCGCGTCACCAGCACCCGCATCGCCTCAGCCCCCGATCAGGCCGGGCGGCACCATGGCGCGCATCTCCCGGCCGGCGGAAACGCCGAGCTGCGCGGCCTGCGCGGCGGCGCCGTGGCGCACGATCTCGTAATAAGCGCTGCCATCCGGCGCGAGCACCACGCCCCGGAAGCTCAGCTCGTCGCCCTCCACCGTCGCGAGCCCGGCGATCGGGGTACGGCAGGAGCCGTCCATCTCGGCGAGGAAGCCGCGCTCAGCACGAAGCGCCGTCGCGGTGGCCCGGCACACCACGCGGGCGACCAGCATGTCGACCGCCAGATCGCCGTGCCGGGTCTCGATCGCCACCGCGCCCTGCCCCACGGCGGGGAGGAAATCGGCGGTGTCGAGCACCGCGCTCACCCGGTCCGCCATGCCGAGCCGCGTCAGGCCGGCGAGCGCGAGCAGGGTGGCGTCGAACGCGCCACTGGCCACCTGGTCGAGCCGGCGCTGCACGTTGCCGCGCAGCAGCGAGACCTGAAGATCCGGCCGAAGCCGGCGCAGCTGCGCCTCGCGCCGCAGCGAGGCGGTGCCGACGCGCGCGCCCATGGGCAGATCGGCCAGCGAGGATCCCTCGCGCAGAATCAGCGCGTCGCGCACATCCGCGCGGGGCAGATAGCCGACGATGTGCAGCCCCTCGGGGAGCGTGGTCGCCATGTCCTTGGCGGAATGCACGGCGAGATCGATGCGCCGGTCGAGCAGCGCCTCTTCCAGCTCCTTGGTGAACAGCCCCTTGCCGCCGGCCTGCGCCAAAGCGCGGTCGGTGATGGCGTCGCCCGTGGTGCGGATCACCTCCACCGACACCGCTTCCGCTTCCCAGCCGTGGGCTTTCAGCAGCGCGTCGCGCACCGCATGGGCCTGCCACAGCGCGAGCGGAGAGCCGCGGGTGCCGAGACGGAGCTTTGGAAGCGATTGCGTCATGAGGTCCTGCGATGCTAGCGGTTCGATACGCGGTTCAGAACACCGGCCGGAACCATAAAGTCAATGAGCGATCTTCTCCTGCTGGGTATCGAGACGACCTGTGACGAGACGGCGGCTGCCGTCGTGCGTCGTCGCGACGACGGCACCGGCACCATCCTGTCCAATATCGTGCTCTCGCAGGTGGAGGATCACGCGGCCTATGGCGGCGTGGTGCCCGAGATCGCCGCGCGCGCTCATGTCGAGGTGCTCGACCATGTGATCGCGCGCGCGCTCAAGGCGGCCGGCGTGCCGCTGACGGGGCTGGACGGCATCGCGGCGGCGGCTGGGCCCGGGCTGATCGGCGGCGTCATTGTCGGGCTCACCTCGGCCAAGGCGCTGGCGCTTGCCGCCGAGAAGCCGCTGCTGGCAGTGAACCATCTCGAAGCCCATGCGCTGACCGCCCGGCTCACCGATGCCGTGCCCTTCCCCTACCTGCTGCTGCTGGCCTCGGGTGGGCATACCCAGCTGGTCTGCGTCACCGGCGTCGGCGAATACACCAAGCTCGGCGGCACCATCGACGACGCCATCGGCGAGGCCTTCGACAAGACCGCCAAGATGCTCGGCCTGCCCTATCCCGGCGGACCGGCGGTGGAGCGCGCCGCGCTGAAGGGCGATGCCTCGCGCTTTGCCCTGCCGCGCCCGCTGCTGGGCCGGGCGACGCCGGATTTCTCGCTTTCCGGCCTCAAGACCGCCGTGCGGCTGGAGGCGCTGAAGATCGCCCCCTTGAGCGAGCAGGACGTGTATGACCTGTGCGCGTCGTTCCAGGCCGCCATCGTCGACATCGTGGCCGACCGGGTGCGCTACGCGCTGCGGGCGATGCGCGAGCGCGGCACGGTGCCCCATGCGCTGGTGCTGGCCGGCGGCGTCGGGGCCAACCAGGCGATCCGCCGCTCGCTGCACAAGGTCGCGGCCGATGGCGGCACACGCCTCGCCGTGCCGCCGCCGGAACTGTGCACCGACAATGGCGCGATGATCGCCTGGGCCGGGGCGGAGCGGCTCGCGCTCGGGCTCGATGACGGTCTCGCCGTCTCGCCGCGCGCGCGCTGGCCGCTCGACGAGATCGAAGGCGTGCCGGAGACCGACCGCTGATGGCGGCGAGGTTTTCGACCATCGGCGTGGTGGGTGCCGGCGCCTGGGGCACCGCGCTCGCCAATGCCAGCGCCCGCGCCGGGCGCGAGGTCGTGCTGTGGGGCCGCGACGCCGAGGCGATCGCCACCCTCGCCCGCACCCGGCGCAACGACGCGCATCTGCCCGGCGTGGAGCTGGCCGAGGCCGTGACGCCGACCACCTCGCTGATCCGCGCCGCGAGCTGCGACGCGGTTCTGCTGGTCGTGCCCGCGCAGGCGAGCCGCGCGGCGGCGGAGCAGCTGTCGCCGCACATCCTGCCCGGCGTGCCGCTCATCACCTGCGCCAAGGGCATCGAGAGCCGCACCTCGCTGTTCATGACCGAGGTGCTGGAGCAGGCGGCGCCGCACACCGTGCCGGCCATCCTGTCCGGGCCGAGCTTCGCGGCCGATGTCGCCGCCGGCCTGCCGACCGCCGTCACGCTCGCCACCCGCGACGCGGGACTGGCTGAGGCGCTGGCGACCGCGCTCGGCTCCTCCTCGTTCCGGCTCTATCACAGCGACGACGTGCGCGGCGTCGAGATCGGCGGCGCGGCGAAGAACGTGCTCGCCATCGCCGCCGGCATCGTCGGCGGGCGGGCGCTTGGTGCCAGCGCGGCGGCGGCGCTGATCGCGCGCGGCTTCGCCGAGCTGACGCGATTCGGCAGGGCGTTCGGCGCGCGCTCGGAGACGCTGACCGGGCTCTCGGGCCTCGGCGACCTGATCCTCACCGCCTCCACCGCGCAGTCGCGCAACTACGCGCTCGGCCTCGCGCTCGGGCGTGGCCAGCATTCGCCTGGCGGCGCTCTGACCGAGGGCGCGCTCACCGCCGGCGTGCTGGTCGCCATGGCGCAGGCGCGCGGCATCGACATGCCGATCTGCCGGGCCGTCGAGGCGGTGTTGGCGGGGCGCAGCGACATCGAACAGGCGATTGGGTCCCTGCTGGCCCGGCCGCAGAAAGCGGAAGCGTGACCATGGCCCACTGGCTCTACAAGTCCGAACCCTTCAAATGGTCCTGGGACCAGCAGGTCGCCGCCGGCGCCAAGGGCACGCATTGGGACGGCGTGCGCAACCACCTCGCCAAGCAGCAGCTGCTGGCGATGAAGATCGGCGATCGCGGCTTCTTCTATCACTCCAACGAGGGCAAGGAGATCGTCGGCGTCGTCGAGGTGATCCGCGAAGCCTATCCCGATCCCTCCGACCCGACCGGCAAGTTCGTCATGGTCGACATTAAAGCGGTGGAGGCGCTGCCGAACCCGGTCACGCTCGCCGCCGTCAAGGCCGAGCCGCGCCTGTCGGAAATGGCGCTGATGAAGTTCTCGCGCCTCTCGGTGCAGCCGGTGACGGACGAGGAATGGGCGATCGTGCTGGAGATGTCCCGCGCCGGCGCGCCCCGGTGAGCGCCGTCAGGGATCCCCACGCCTTCATCCGCGCGCAGACCCGGCCGCTGCCGGTGCCGATGGTGCCCGAGATCACCCTGCACCTTGCCAGCGAGGCGGTGCCGATCTGGCAGAGCACCGAGGAGGAGCTGGGCGAGATCGGGCTGCCGCCGCCGTTCTGGGCCTTCGCCTGGGCCGGCGGGCAGGCGCTCTCCCGCCATGTGCTCGACCATCCCGAGCTGGTGGCCTGCCGTCGCGTGCTGGATTTTGCCTCGGGTTCCGGCCTCGTCGCCATTGCCGCGATGAAGGCCGGCGCGGCATCGGTCGAGGCGGCCGATATCGACCGGTTCGCGCAAGCCGCGATCACGCTCAACGCGCAGCTCAACGGCGTCGACGCCATCACCCCCACCGGCGCCGACCTGATCGGTAGCGATGGCGGCTGGGATGTGGTGCTGGCGGGCGACATCGCCTATGAGCGCGAGCTCAGCGCGCGGGTGTTCGCCTGGTTGCTCGCCCTGTCCGCGCGCGGCGCGCGGGTGCTGATCGGCGATCCCGGCCGCACCTACCTGCCGCGCGACGCGCTGGAAAAGCTCGCCGAATATGGCGTACCGGTCTCGCGCGAGCTGGAGGATTGTGAGATCAAGCGCACAGCGGTGTGGCGGCCGCGCCATCTTGCGCCCCACGCCCTCGGCCGGTCGTCGTAAGCAATTTGCCTCACGACCAAAGTCTCGCGGCGCTCCGCTTGTCGGCACGCGAGCACCTGCCCATAATTTGCCAGAAGCAAAAAGGCGCGATCGCGCCAGCGTGAAGGGAAGAACGCCAATGTCCGAACATGTCTATGACGTCCCCGCCGCCTGGGCCCAGCGCGCCTTCCTCGACGAGCGCGGCTACAAGGCGATGTACGAAGCTTCCGTTACCGATCCCGACTCGTTCTGGGGCGAGCACGGCAAGCGCATCGAGTGGTTCAAGCCCTATTCCAAGGTGAAGAACACCTCCTATGCGCCGGGCGCGGTCTCGATCAAATGGTTCGAGGACGGCGTGACCAATGTCGCCTGGAACTGCATCGACCGGCATCTGGAGACTCGCGGCGATCAGGTCGCGATCATCTGGGAAGGTGACGACTCGTCGGAATCGCGCTCGATCACCTATCGCGAACTGCACGACGAGGTGTGCCGCTTCGCCAATGTGCTGCGCAACCGCAATGTGGAGAAGGGCGACCGCGTCACCATCTACATGCCGATGATCCCCGAGGCCGCCTATGCCATGCTGGCCTGCGCGCGGCTCGGCGCGGTGCATTCGGTGGTGTTCGGCGGCTTCTCGCCGGATAGCCTGGCGAGCCGCATCGTCGACTGCGATTCCAAGGTCATCATCACCGCCGACGAGGGCCTGCGCGGCGGCCGCAAGGTGCCGCTCAAGGCCAATGTCGACGCCGCCATCGCCAAGGCCGCCACTTCCGGCAGCGAGGTCGATCACGTCATCGTCGTGCGCCGCACCGGCGGCACCGTCGACATGAAGCCCGGCCGCGACGTCTGGTACCACGAGGCCGCCGACCTCGTGACCAGCGAGTGCCCGGCCGCCCATGTCGAGGCCGAACACCCGCTGTTCATCCTCTACACCTCGGGCTCCACCGGAACGCCCAAGGGCGTGCTGCACACCACGGGCGGCTATCTGGTCTACGCCGCGATGACCCACCAGTATGTCTTCGACTACCACGAGGGCGACATCTACTGGTGCACCGCCGATATCGGCTGGGTGACCGGCCACAGCTACATCGTCTACGGCCCGCTGGCCAACGGCGCGACCACGCTGATGTTCGAAGGCGTGCCGAACTACCCGTCGAACTCCCGCTTCTGGGAAGTGATCGACAAGCACAAGGTCAACATCTTCTACACCGCCCCGACCGCGATCCGCGCCCTGATGCAGTCCGGCGACGAGCCGGTGAAGAAGACCTCCCGTGCGTCGCTCCGCCTGCTCGGCTCGGTCGGCGAGCCGATCAATCCGGAAGCCTGGGAATGGTATCACCGCGTGGTCGGCAATGAGCGCTGCCCGATCGTCGATACCTGGTGGCAGACCGAGACCGGCGGCATCCTCATCACCCCGCTGCCCGGCGCCACCAAGCTCAAGCCCGGCTCGGCGACGCGCCCGTTCTTCGGCGTCAAGCCGCAGATCGTGGACGCGGAAGGCGCGGTTCTGGAAGGCGCCTGCGAGGGCAATCTCGTGATCACCGATTCATGGCCCGGCCAGATGCGCACGGTCTATGGCGACCATGAGCGCTTCATGCAGACCTATTTCTCGACCTATCCCGGCAAGTACTTCACCGGCGACGGCTGCCGGCGTGACGCCGACGGCTATTACTGGATCACCGGCCGCGTCGACGACGTGATCAACGTCTCCGGCCACCGCATGGGCACGGCCGAGGTGGAAAGCGCCCTGGTCGCCCATCCCAAGGTGTCCGAGGCCGCCGTGGTCGGCTATCCGCACGACATCAAGGGCCAGGGCATCTATGCCTATGTCACGCTGATGGCGGGCGAGGAGCCGACCGAGGAGCTGCGCAAGGAGCTGGTGGTGTGGGTGCGCAAGGAGATCGGCCCGATCGCCTCGCCGGACCTGATCCAGTTCGCCCCCGGCCTGCCCAAGACCCGCTCCGGCAAGATCATGCGTCGCATCCTGCGCAAGATCGCCGAGGACGAGTTCGGCAGCCTCGGCGACACCTCGACGCTGGCCGATCCCGGCGTGGTTGAGGATCTGATCACCCACCGCCAGAACAAGAAGCACGCCGTGGCGTGAGCCTTCCGCAGCCGGGGCCGAGCGCCCCGGCTCGGTCTGCCCGCCGGCCGAAGACGCAAACCGGAATCCTGCTTGGTTCGAAAAGGCACTAAGCTCGCGGGGCCCCTCACCCCGCCCTCCCTTTATGGGAGCGGACGCAACCCCGCCGCCGCGACATGACCTTTCCGCGTTTTCTCGGCCTGCCCGAGCGCCTGCCCGGGGGACGGGCGCCCCGCGCCGTGATCCTCGGCGCTGGCCACGGCACCACCTATCCCGGCATGGACAGCGGTGGTCACGCGCTGGCCGCCGACGCGATCCGGGCGGCGAGCGCGGAGGACGCGGCGCTGGTGGAGCACTGGGATTTCGACCTCGGCGGCCCGCTGTTCGACGGCGGGCCGATCTGCTGCATCGATACCGGCAACATCCCGAGCGCACCGGACGACAATGATGGCAACCGCGCGCGGATTGAGGCGGCGACGCGCGGCGTTCTCGCCATGGGCGCGGTGCCGATCCTGATCGGCGGCGACGATTCCGTGCCGATCTCCTTCCTTGCCGCCTTCGCCGGCCACGGCCCGGTCTGGGTGCTGCAGATCGACGCCCATATCGACTGGCGCGACGAGCGCTATGGCGAGCTCCTCGGCTTTTCCAGCACGATGCGCCGGGCCAGCGAGATGGGCCATGTCGCCGGCATGGTGCAGGTCGGCCTGCGCAGCGTCGGCAGCGCGCGGGTTGAGGAGATCGAGGCGGCGCGGCGTTATGGCAGCCGCTTCGTCACCGCCCGCGAAGTTCATGCCCATGGCGTCGACGCCGCGCTGCGCCATATCCCCGAGGGCGCGCGGGTGGTGATCACGCTCGACTGCGACGGCCTCGATCCCGGCGTCATGCCCGGCGTCGCCGCCCGCACGCCGGGCGGGCTCAGCTATACCCAGGCCATCGACCTGATCGCCGGAATCGGAAAGCGTGGCCGGATCGCGGGCTTCGACCTCGTGGAGCTTTACCCGCCCGCCGATATCGACAACCTCTCCGCACTCACCGCCGCGCGGCTCATCGTGAACGCCATCGGTGCCATCGTCCGGCAGGGCTGCTCGCGCGCTTGACCGCCACCCCTGTCGGCGCGAGCATCCTTGCGCCCCGGCGATCCGACACAAAACAACAGGTCGGGGCGCCGGGAGGTTTGCATGAAGATCATGGCCGGGGTGGCGCTTGCCGCCCTTCTTCTCGTCGCGTCGTCGCCGCTTCAGGCCGACGGCACCGGCGACCCCGCCGCCGCCAGCTCGTCCGACGGCGAATACAGCGACGCGCAGGGCAACCCGACCTTCAAGATCGACAAGGACGGCACCGTCGACTGGTACACATCGATCGGCTATCTGCGCTACGGCGCCAACTGCCTGCAATGCCACGGCCCGGACGGGCTCGGCTCCAGCTTCGGCCCCTCGCTGGTCGATGCGCTGAAGACGCTGAGCTACAGCCAGTTCCTCGACACCGTAACCAACGGCAAGAAGAACGTCAGCGCCAGCCAGGACCTCGTCATGCCCGCGCTCGGCAACGACCCGAACGTGATGTGCTTCATCGACGCCATTTTCGTCTATCTGCGCGCGCGCTCGGACGGCGCGCTGGATCGCGGCCAGCCGCAGAAGGTGGCGCCCAAGCCCGCCGGCTACAGCAAGACCGAGGATGAGTGCCTGGGCTGATGCGCCCGAGCGAAGGGAGTGGCGGGCCTGACGCCCGCCCCCGCCTCAGCCCTTGACCAGATCGCCGATCAGGCTGGCCGCCACCGAGAGCTTGGAGACGGACAAGCCCGAGCCGGCGATCTCGTGCACGCCGTTGCGGGCGCGCTCCACCTCGGCGCCGCGCGCAGCCGCCCATTTCTCCACCCCTTCGGCACCCGAGCCATAGCCGTCGAGCACCTCGGCGGTGAGCCGGCGCACGCCGACCTCGAACTGCGCCAGAGCGCGGTCGAGCGCCAGCCGGTCGTAATAATCCGGCACCGAGATGTGACGCGCCGCGCCGAGCACGCGGTCGAGCCGGAAATGCAGCCCCACCGCGAAGAAGGTCGCCGCGACATCGACGAGGTCCGCTTTGGTGCGGTCGGCGATCATCACGATGTCGGTCGCGTTCTCCAGCGAGGGCAGCCGCGCCACGCGCCGGGCCAGCGGCTCCGGCACGCCGGCCTGCACCCAGCCGGCGATGCGGGCGTCATAGAGCGCGCGGGTCTCCTCCGGCACCAGCTCGCGCACCACGCCGGTCAGCGCCTCGGTCACCGGGGCGATGCCGGACGCATAATGCGCGACCAGCTCGTCGAGGCTCTGGCGCAGATCGACATTGCGCAGGAACCACACGGTGCGGTCGCGCAGCAGTTCCTGCACCGTGGCGTAGAGGTCGAGCTGCACCGCACCCGGCACGGTGCCGTCCAGCGCGTCGATCTCGTCGCTCAGCGCCTCGACGCCGAAGCCGTCGCGGGTGGCGGCAAAGGCCTTGGCGATCGAGCCGATATCCGCCCCGGTCTCGTCGGCGAGCCGCGCGGCGAAGGCCGGGCCGCCGCGATTGATCATGGCGTTGGAGAGCTGGGTCGCGATGATGTCGCGGCGCAGACGATGCCCCTCGATGCCGTCGGGCAGCCGCTCGCGCAGCTCGGGCGGGAAATAGGCGGTGAGTTCGCCGGCCAGATACGGATCGTCCGGCACGTCGGTGTCGAGCAGGTCGGAATGGGCGGTGAGCTTGGCATAGGCCAGCAGCACGGCGAGTTCGGGCCGCGTCAGCCCCTCCCCGCGCCCGCGCCGCTCGGTCAGCTCGGCGTCGGAGGGCAGGAACTCGACCGCGCGGTCGAGCAGGCCACGCGCCTCCAATTGCTGCATCAGCCGCTGGTGGAAGCCGAGTTCGGCCAGCGCCTGGCTCTGGGCGAGCGAGAGCGCCAGCGTCTGCAGATAGTTGTTGCGCAGCACCAGCGCCGCCACCTCGTCGGTCATCGAGACCAGCAGCGCCTTGCGGGCTTCGTCGTCCAGCCGCCCGTCGCGCGCCGCTGGGCCGATGGCGATCTTGATGTTCACCTCGACGTCGGAGGTGTTCACGCCCGCCGAATTGTCGATGGCGTCGGTGTTGAGCCGCACGCCCTTGCGCGCGGCCTCGATGCGCCCGCGCTGGGTGACGCCGAGATTGGCGCCCTCGCCGATCACCCTGGCGCGCACATCGGCACCGGTGATGCGGATCGCGTCATTGGCGCGGTCGCCGGCCTGGGCGTCGGTCTCGGAGGAGGCACGGATATAGGTGCCGATGCCACCGAACCAGATCAGGTCCACCGGCGCCTTGAGAATGGCGCTCATCACCTCGGCAGGCGAGGCGGTGGCCTTGTCGAAGCCCAGCGCCTCGCGCACCGCAGGCGCCAGCGGAATCGACTTCGCCGCGCGCGAGAACACCCCGCCCCCGGCCGAGATCAGGCTCTTGTCGTAGTCCTGCCAGGAGGAGCGCGGCAGCGCGAACAGGCGCTGGCGTTCCTTCAAGGAGGCCACGGGATCGGGCGTCGGGTCGAGGAAGATGTCGCGATGGTCGAAGGCGGCGACCAGCTTGATGGTGTTCTCCAGCAGCATGCCATTGCCGAAAACGTCGCCCGACATGTCGCCGACGCCGGCCACGGTGAACGGGGTCACGCGGATATCGGTGTCCATCTCGCGGAAATGCCGGCGCACCGCCTCCCAGGCGCCGCGCGCGGTAATGCCCATCGCCTTGTGATCGTAGCCGACCGAGCCGCCCGAGGCGAAGGCATCGCCCAGCCAGAAGCCGCGCGCCTGCGACAGCGCGTTGGCGGTGTCGGAGAAGGTCGCGGTGCCCTTGTCGGCGGCGACCACCAGATAGGGATCGTCGGCGTCGTGACGTACCACATGGGCGGGATGGTCGATGGCCGCGCCGTCGATATTGTCGGTGAGGTCGAGCATCGAGGAGACGAACAGCTTGTAGGCTTCCGTGCCTTCCGCCTGCACCGCCTCGCGCGGGCCGGAGGGAAGCTGCTTGGGCACGAAGCCGCCCTTGGCGCCCACCGGCACGATCACCGCATTCTTCACCTGCTGCGCCTTCACGAGTCCCAGCACCTCGGTGCGGAAATCCTGCGGCCGGTCGGACCAGCGCAGGCCGCCGCGCGCCACCCGGCCAAAGCGCAGATGTATGCCCTCGACGCGGGGCGAGTGAACGAAGATCTCGAACAGCGGGCGCGGCAGCGGCAGGCCCTCGACGCGCCGGCTGTCGAACTTCACCGCCAGCGTGGCCGGCGGGAGTCCGCCCTGCCCGGCCTGATGGAAATTGGTGCGCAAGGCCGCCTCGATCAGATTGGCGAAGCGGCGCAGGATGCGGTCCTCGTCGAGGCTCTGCACCTCGGCCAGAGCGGTTTCGATCTCGGCGCGGATCGCCTCCTCGCGCGCCGCCCGGCCCTCATCCGCGCCCTCGTCGAAGCGGGCGTGGAACAGCGCGACCAGCCGGTCGACGATGGCGGGATGCCGGTTCAGCGTCTCCCACAGATAGTCCTGGCTGAACGGGATGCCGATCTGGCGCAGATAGCGGGCGAGCGTGCGCAGCATCACGATGTCGCGCCAGCCGAGCCGGGCGTTGAGCACCAGCGCGTTGAAGCCGTCGCTCTCGGCCTGCCCGCGCAGCACCGCCATGAGACAGGCGTGCAGCCGGCTCTCCAGCGCCTCCAGCTCGATCTCTCCGCCACCCCGGCGCGCCAGCACCATGTCGTGGACATAGGTCGGCGCGGCCTCGGCCGGCTCCAGCGTGAAGGTGCGCTCGTCGACCACGATGAAGCCCATGGCCTCAAGCAGCGGCACGCGTTCGGAGAGCAGGCGCGGCGTGCCGTAGCTCAGCACCTTCAGCGCCACGCGCTCGCGCCCGACCCGGCGTGCGGGGCGGTGGAAGTCGATCGCGACCGGGTTGGCCTCGTTCAGCTTCTCGATGAGGCGCAGATCGGCGAGCGCGGCCTCGGGGGAATAATTGTCCTGGTAGCCTGCCGGGAACGCCTCGCCATAGCGCGCCTTCAGCCGGGCCGTTGCCTCGGGCGGGAACACCACGGAGAGCGCGCTCGCGAAGGCGTCGTTCCAGGTCTGGATGATCTGGGCGACCCTGGCTTCCAGCTCGGTCCGGCTCGGCTCCGGCGCGCGGGCGCCGGACAGCTCGATGGTGAAATGCACGCGGGTGAGCGGGCCGTCCATGAACAGCGGGCGGAAGTCCCGCACCGTCCCGCCGAAGCTCTCGGCCAGCAGAGCACCGATGCGCGCCCGCACCTCGCTGCCGTAGCGGTCGCGCGGCACAAAGACCAACACCGAGACAAAGCGGTCGAACCGTTCGCGCCAGGCCAGCACCCGCACGCGCGGATGCTCGTCGAGCTGAAGGATCGCCAGCGTGAAGGGATAGAGCGAGGCGGGATCGATCTGGAACAGGTCGTCGCGCGGATAGCTTTCCAGCACCTTGACCAGCGCCCGCCCGGAATGGCTGGCGGCCTCGAAGCCGGCGCGGGCCAGCACGTCCGCCGCCTTGCGGCGCAGCAGCGGCACGTCCGACACCGAAGAGGCATAGGCGGTGTTGGTGAACAGGCCGGCGATGCACAGCCCGCCGCGCACGCGGCCTTCGGCATCGTAGCGCTTCACCACCACCACATCCATCCAGGTCCGCCGGTGCACCAGCGACAGCGTGCGCGACTTGGTGACGATGAGCGGGCTCGGCGCGGCCAGGACCTGGGTCAGGTCCGCACTTACCGCCTCCGTATCGTCGACCGGCGGGCGGAACAGGCGCATGTCCGAATCCGACAACAGGCCGAGCGCGTCGGTCATGCGGCGGCGGAAATTGGCGAGGGTCGGGCGGCCGGCGCCGGCTTCCGCGACGTCGTAATTGCGCGAGCCGAGAAAGGTGAAATTGCCATCCAGCAGCCATTCGAGGAAGGCGACCGCCTCGTCGACCTCCTCGCGCGGCACGCCGGCCGGCGCTTCGCGCAGCTCGGCGACGGCGGCCGCGACTTCCTTCATCATCGGCTGCCACGCATGGACCGCCGAGCGCACCTGCGCCAGCACGGCCGCGAGTTCGGCGATGAGCGCCTCGCGCGCCTCTGCATCCTCGATGCGCGGCACATGGATGTGGATGAGGCTCTCGCGCCGCATCCGGCCCGCCGGCTTCTCGCCCGGCGCGGCAAGGCCCTGCAGCACTCCCTCGCCGTCGCGCTCCACGGCGAGGATCGGGTGCACCACCAGCGAGGCGGTGAGCGCGTGCGCGTTCAGCGCCGCCGTTACCGAATCGAGCAGGAATGGCATGTCGTCATTGACGATCTCGACCACGGTGACACTCGCCAGCCGCTCGCCGCCGTCCACGGCGTCGGGCTGGATGAGGCGGATGTCGGCGGTGCCCGGACGTCGGGTCTTCAGATGATCGAAGGCAAGGCGCGTCAGCGCGACCAGCTCATGGGGCGTATAGAGCCGCACATCCTCGGCGACCGCGCGCCCGAACAGGCGGCTGGCGAATTGCGAAGGCACCTCGTCGTCCATCGCCTGAAGGATCAGGTCGGCCTGCTCGACAAGCTGGCGCGCGACGCGTTCGTCCTCGCTGGCGAGGAAACCTTCGATACCCATGCTCTGCACCTCCCCTTGGAGCCCGCCCCCGCCGGGAACGCGCTCGAATCATCGTGCCGCCGCGGGCAACAACATCACGGCAGCCTGTCGTCCTTCACGGACGTCTTGGCCTTCATGGACCCGGCCGGGCCCAGGATCGCAGCTTATACCCCTCGGCCTCATGACAATACGGCCCGGCGCGATTGTTGCCGGATGGTCACACAAGATGGCCCGCATACAGGCGGTTGACGTGGATCAAACCCGCGTGATGCCGATGGCGCGAGGAATGCGGGGCGGCCGATGACAGACATCCGGCCCGGGGGATTTAAAGGGGTTGCCTCATGTCGATGCGTCGTTCCGCAATTTCCAGCCTTGCCGCCGTGGCGGCTCTCGCCACGTTCGGTGGCGTCCATGCGGCGAGCGCTGCCGACATCTCGACGCCGGTCTACAAGGCGCCGGTGATCCCGGTGGTCGAGGAGCAGAGCCCCTGGCAGATTCGCATCCGCGCGCTTTACGTCCTGCCGACCGATGGCGGTGTCGTGGACCAGATTCCGGGCTCGGACCTCGATTATTCCAGCGCGGTCGTGCCTGAGCTCGACATCACCTACTACTTCACCAAGAACTGGGCGGCCGAACTCATCCTCGGCGTCACCCCGCATGACATCAGCGGCGCCGGCACCATCGACGCGCTCGGCAAGGTCGGCGAAGTGTGGCTGCTGCCCCCGACCCTCACGCTGCAGTACCACTTCACCGATTTCGGCGCGTTCAAGCCCTATGTCGGCGCCGGCGTGAACTACACTTTCTTCTTCGACCAGTCCGCCAAGGGCGTCGCCTCCGACATCGACGTCAAGGGCGCCTGGGGCTTCGCGCTGCAGGCCGGCTTCGACTACATGATCGACGAGCACTGGGGCTTCAACGTCGACGTGAAGAAGATCTTCCTGGAGCCGGATTTCGACATCGACGTCGGCGGCGCGGCGCTGACCGGCCAGGCCGACCTCAACCCGTGGCTGATCGGCGTGGGCGTCACCTATCGCTTCTGATCGCGCCGGATACCGGACATGAAAAAGCGGGGCATTTGCCCCGCTTTTTTATTGGCCGAGAAACAACCGGCTCAGTGCCGGAAGTGCCGCACGCCGGTGAACACCATGGCAATGCCCGCCGCATCCGCGGCCGCGATCACGTCGGCGTCGCGGATCGAGCCGCCCGGCTGGATCACGGCGGTGGCGCCGGCCTCGATGGCGGTGATCAGCCCGTCGGCGAACGGGAAGAACGCGTCGGAAGCCACCACGCAGCCCTTGGTCAGCGGCTCGGCAAGGCCGGCGGCGTCGAGCGCCTTGCGCGCGGCGATGCGGGCCGAATCAACCCGGCTCATCTGCCCGGCGCCGATACCGACCGTGGCGAGGTCCTTGGCGTAGACGATGGCGTTGGATTTCACATGCTTGGCGACGCGGAAGGCGAACGCCATGTCGGCGAGCTCGGCCTCGGTCGGCGCCCGCTTGGTCACCACCTTCAGCTCCATGTCGTCGACCACGGCATTGTCGCGCGACTGCACCAGGAAGCCGCCGGCCAGCGACTTGACGGCGAGGCCGCCCGCGCGCGGGTTCGGCAGGGCGCCGGTCACCAGCAGGCGCAGGTTCTTCTTGGAGCCGACGATGGCGATCGCCTCGTCGGTCGCGTCCGGGGCGACGATCACCTCGGTGAAGATGTCCACGATGGCGCGGGCCGCGTCCGCGTCCAGCGTGCGGTTCAGCGCCACGATGCCGCCAAAGGCGGAGGTCGGGTCGCAGGCCAGCGCCTTGCGGTAGGCCTCGACCAGTGTCGGCCCTTCGGCCACGCCGCAGGGATTGGCGTGCTTGACGATCACCACCGCCGGAGCGCGGGTCGGGTCGAACTCGGCCACCGCCTCGAAGGCGGCGTCGGTGTCGTTGAGGTTGTTATAGGACAGCGCCTTGCCCTGGAGCTGGCGCGCGGTGGCCACACCCGCGCGCGGGGTGCCGCCGACATAGAAGGCGGCTTCCTGATGCGGGTTCTCGCCATAGCGCAACGCCTCGGCGAGGCGGCCGCCGAAAACCCGGCGGGCCGGGGCGGCGTCGCCCTCCACGCTCGCGAACCAGCCCGCGATCGCCCCGTCATAGGAGGCGGTGCGGGCATAGGCCGCCTGCGCCAGCTTGCGGCGGGTAATGCCGGTGGTGCCGCCCAGCGTGCTGATCTCGGTCAGCACGGTCTCATAGGCGGAAGGATCGACCACCACCGTGACGTCGTGATGGTTCTTGGCGGCGGCGCGGATCATCGCCGGCCCGCCAATGTCGATGTTCTCGACGCATTCGTCGAAACCCGCGCCCCGCGCCACCGTCTCCTCGAACGGGTAGAGATTCACCACCACCAGATCGATCGGCACGATGCCGTGCTCCTTCATCGAGGCGCAGTGGCCGGCATCGGCGCGGATGGCGAGGATGCCGCCATGCACGTTGGGGTGCAGGGTCTTCACCCGTCCGTCCATCATCTCCGGGAAGCCGGTGAGGTCGGAGACGTCGCGCACGCTCAGCCCGGCCTCGGCCAGCACCTTGCGGGTGCCGCCGGTCGAGACCAACTCCACGCCATGGGCGGCGAGCGCCTGCGCGAACGGCACCAGCCCGGTCTTGTCGGAGACCGACAGCAGGGCGCGGGCGATGGGACGGATATCGGAGGAAGTCGCGTCGGAGGACATGGATGCGGCCGGGGCTGTTGCAGGGAGTGGCGCCGCGTACCACGTCCGCGCCCCGGCGTGAACCTTCCCGCTCGGCAATGCAGCCCCGCACCGGCGAGGGGCGCGCTACGACGCCAGCCCGTGAACCCGCATGAAGGTCCAGGAAACACGCGGCATGTCGCGGGCATGGCCCACGATGACCAGTTGCTCGGTGCGCCGCGCCCCGCCATTGGCCGCGAGCATGATGCTCTCCTCGATGCTGACCGCGACCTCGGGGGCGGTGAACGCCCAGTCGTCGCCATCCGGCATGTGCAGCAGCACCGTATGCCCGTCGGCCGCGCGCGAGGGGCGCACCAGCGGGTGGAGGTGGAAGCGGATGGCGTAGCCTTCGCGCTGGTCGCTGGTGAATTCCTCGCCATGGGCGACGCGGAACAGGTCCTCGCCATCGAGCCGCCCGCCATCGGGCGAGAGCCGCCAGGAGCGCTGGTGCACCACGCCGAAGCGGCGGGCATAGCCGTCATGGCTCGCCAGCAGCACATCGGCCCCGCCGCGCGGCGCGCGGTCGATCCGCAGGTCGGACGGGCCTTCGAGCACAGGCGTGCCGCACAGCCGCTTCATCAGCCCGCCGGCGACGAAACGGCACGAGGACGTCTCCTCGATCACGGCGGTGGAATGGGCGGCGGTCTGGCGGGCGGTGGCGCGCCAGCCCTCGCGCCCGGTGGCGGGCATGCCGCAATTGACCACCAGCCGGTTGCGCCCGCTCGACAGTTCGAAGGACAGGCAGCCGGCATGGGCCTCGTGGCTGACCGGGATCGGCGGCGGCGCGCCGGTATCGGCGATCAGCACCGTGCCGCCCGCCTCCATGCGCTGATAGCCGGAATAGGGCGCATTGGAGAGCGGTCGGCCGCGCGCATCGTCATAGGCGAGCACGGTGGCGAGCCAGTCCGCCGGTGTCGGCCCCATGCCGTTGAAATGCGCGAAGGAGCCGTCGACATGGCGGAAGAAGCGCAGCATCGGCATCATGCGGTCGATGGCGTTCAGCAGTGCCGGCGGCGGCGGCAGATGGCGCACCGCAAAGCTCTGGCGCAACGGCAGCAGGTCGAGCAGCAGCTCGATCAGCGCGCCGGGGTCGCGCCCGACATGGCCGCCATCGGCGAGAATCTGCCGCTCCAGTTCCTCGGTCAGCCGGCGTTGGCCCGAGCGCAAAAGGCGCGGCTGGTCGGCCATGCACAGGCCGGCGAAGCACAGCGCCAGCGCGCAGATGAGGCGCGGGCGGCCGTCGCGGGCATAGCGCTGGACGCTGCGGACATAGCGCACCTGCGCGGCGAGACTGCGCAGGAAACGGCGGTGGAAGACCGCGTCGGCGGACTGGAGAATCAGCGGCGCCTGCGTCAGCCAGCTGATCACGCGCCGCGCGGCGACGTCGGGCGCGGCGGCGGCGGGGTCGCGATGGGCGCCGGAGGCGATCCAGTCGCCGACCAGCGCCCGTGCATTGGCCCGCGCGATCGGGGTTCCGGCGGCCTGGAGATGGCGCAGCCAGGAAAAGCTCATCAGCTCCTCCGCCCATTCGCGCGAGGGTGGCACCATCTCGAACGGCGAGGCGCCGTCGGTGGTCACCACCTTGCCGGCGAAGGCGAAGCGGCCGGAGTAGAATTCGTGCGCCCTCGTGGGGTCGCCGGTGCGCAGATCGTGCGGCGCGAACAGCAGGCGCGAGGGCACCGACACCGGCCGCGTGAACCAGCGGGCGAACGGATGGCGCATCGCGCGCACGCAAAGGCGGCGCCAGCCGAAATCCGTCGCGAATCGCGCGACACGCGCACGATCCGCGTAGAAATCGCGGGCCATCAGTGGCTTATCCCCTGTTTCCGGGCGTATGTCGCGCAGGCGTCCCCATGGGAACAGCTTAGCCAAGCGCGAACGCACGTCCAGCCGTCCCGCCGCTGCCGGCGGGTTGTCCTGGGTACTCTCGCTCACGCGCGGCGCAGCCGGGCGGCAAAGAAGCCGTCGAGGCCGGACAGGCGGGGCTCGGTGTCGGGCAGGTGGAACGGCAGCGTGCGCACCTCGCCCGCCGCATTGATCCATTCCGGGGCGATGCCGCATTCGCCGGGGCGAACCGGATCGCGCGACAGGTCAGCGCGGGAGGCGAGCAGCGATTCAATCTGCTTCTCGCCCTCCTCCGGCTCCAGCGAGCAGGTGGAATAGACCAGGATGCCGCCCGGCTTCAGCAGGTTGGCGGCGTGGCGCAGCAGGCGCGACTGCAGCGCCTTGAGGCTGGCGATGTCGCCCGGCCCCTTGGTCCACGCCACATCCGGATGGCGGCGGATGGTGCCGGTCGCCGAGCACGGTGCGTCGATCAGGATGGCGTCGAACGGCCCGCCCTCCCACGAGGCGGCATCGGCCTCGACGATCACGGCCTCAAGGCCGAGGCGGTCAAGATTCTGGCGCAGCCGCTTCAGCCGGGAGCCGGAGCGGTCCACCGCCGTCACGCTCGCCCCGGCGCTGGCGAGCTGGGCGGTCTTGCCGCCCGGCGCGGCGCACATGTCCGCAACCGCCATGCCCGGCCGGGCGTGAATGAGCCGCGCCGGCAGCGCGGCGGCGGCATCCTGCACCCACCATGCGCC
This sequence comes from Ancylobacter sp. G4_0304, assembly GCF_047501495.1. Classification (NCBI taxonomy): domain Bacteria; kingdom Pseudomonadati; phylum Pseudomonadota; class Alphaproteobacteria; order Hyphomicrobiales; family Xanthobacteraceae; genus Ancylobacter; species Ancylobacter sp. G4_0304. Next base: position 67,350 of record NZ_JAZDRM010000024.1, read on the forward strand.
CTCGTCGAAACCGGGCAGCGCCGTGATGTTGCCGGCCTCGGGCAGGCGGATGCTTCCGGTCGGCAGCAGCCGGCCGCCGAGCCGCTCCGCCCAGCCTTGCGGGTCGGATTTCACGGTGATGTCCAGCGGCGCCTCGGTGCCGAGCGCCCGCGCGATTCGCAGCCCCTCCTCCGCGCCATAGGCGGCGCTCCAGCCCTCGACCATCCACAGCGGCAGGTCGAGCGGCGGCTCGGGCAGCGCAGCGAGGACCGCGGCGCCTTCCCGCGCGATCCGGCGCAGCACGGCGTTGATCAGGCCCTTGAAGCCGGCGGTCGCGGCATTCTCGCTCGCCAAGCTGACGCTGGTGGCCACCGCCGCGTGGTCGGGCACGTCCATCATCAGGATCTGCGCGGCGCCGGCCAGCAGGATGATTTCCGCGCGCAGGGCGCGCTCGCCCAGCGGGCGCTCCATCACCGCGCGCAGCAAGGCGCGCAGCGTGCCGAGCCGCCGCAGCACGGTCGCGGCGATCATCCGCGCCAGCGCGCGGTCGCGCTCCTCCAGCTCCCGCGTGAGGCGATCGAGGCTCTCTTCCAGCGGCCGGCCGCTCTCCAGCACCGCCAGAACAGCGTCCACCGCCGCGCGCCGCGCCGACAGGCCCGGCAGATCGGGCGGCGTGCGGCCCGGAGCGGCGGGGCGGGACTGGGACGGGCTGGGCCTCGATGGGCGGCGCGGTGCATCGTTCATGGGGGAGGAACTAGGCGCGCGGGCGCCGGAACGCAACCTCGCCATGAAGCCGGGGCAAGAAGGCGTTGCATGAAACCGGTTCGCTGCAACCTGTTCCGGCTTCGGGGCTTGTCTATGAGGGCCAGATTGGCTCCAATCATGTCGTCGTGCTTCGCTCGTACTGTGCAGGAATTTCATGCCGCATCTGATCCTGATCGCCGACATTGGCGGCACCTCCTCCCGCCTCGCCCTCGTCGGCACGGACGGCGTGCCGACCGATATCCGCATCCACCGCAACGATGATTTCGCCGGCTTCGAGGCGCTGATCGAGGCCGACATCGCCGCCCGCCCCGCCGGCACCCGTCCGGCGATCGGCGGTGCGGTGCTCGCCGTGGCGGGGCCGGTGGACGGCGACGCCGTGAAGCTGACCAATCGCGACTGGGCGTTCTCCAAGCGGGCGATGCGCCGGCATTTCGGGTGGCAGAAGCTGGAGGCGGTCAATGATTTCGAGGCGCTGGCCTATGGCGTACCCGCGCTCACGGCGGACGATCTGGTGCCGGTCGGCGCCGGCCGCGCCGTGCCCAAGGGGCCGATGCTGATCTGCGGCCCCGGCACCGGCTTCGGCGTCGCCGGGCTGCTCACCATCGGCCGGCGCTTCCACCCCATCACCGGAGAGGGCGGGCGCATGCGGCTCGGCGCGGTGAATTCGGAGGAGGCGCGGCTGCTTGCTCATCTGGTGCGCGAGCTCGGCACACCGGTGGTGGAGCACGCGCTGTCCGGCTCGGGGCTGGCGCGCATCCATTACATCTTTTCCGGCGAGAAGCTGTCGCCGGAAGCGGTGATCGCCGCCGCCACGCGGCGCGAGGCGGACGCGCTGGAGACCTGCCGCATCTTCCTGCGGCTGTTCGGCCGCATCACCGGCGACCTCGCGCTCACCATCAATGCGCGCGGCGGCGTGTTTCTGGCGGGCGGGGTCTCGGCCGCGCTGGCGCCATTCTTCGCCGGCTCGGAATTCCGCGAGATGTTCGAGGACCACCCCCCGCACCAGCCGCGCCTCGCCGCGATGCCGATCCACATCATCACCCACGCGACGCCGGGACTGTTCGGCTGCGGCCAGATCGGCGCACGGCTGGCGGCGGGGCTGAAGCCCGGCCTTCACCTGGTCTGAGCTAGCCTGCCCGCTTGGTGAATGCCGCCGCGTCGGCCAGCGCCTCGATGGCGGCGGCCTCGAACCCGGCGCTCTCCAGCGTCGCCCGCATATGGGCAGGGAGCGGGGCGCGCACGTCGATCGGCTCGCGCCCCTTGCGGCCGGGCAGCACCACGCGGCGCGAATGCAGGTGCAGGATCGGCCCGCCTGGCAGGCGCGAGGCCCCGCCATAAATCTGATCGCCAAGGATCGGATGGCCGATGGCGTCGAGATGGACGCGGAGCTGGTGCGTGCGGCCGGTGAGCGGCGACAGGGCGAGCACCGAAAGTCCCTCGCCAGCCGCCAGTACCTGCCACTCGCTGATCGCCTCCTGCCCGGAAGGATCGACCGCCATCCACCAGCCGCGATGGGGCGAGCGCTTGGCAAGACGCAGCTCGATGCGCCCGCGCGGCTGCGCCGGCACGCCGCGCACCACGGCGACATAGGTTTTGCCCACCGTGCCGTCGGCGAAGGCGCGGCCGAGATCGGCCAGCGCCTTGCGGTGGCGGCCGAGCACGAGGCAGCCGGAGGTGTCCTTGTCGAGCCGGTGCGCCAGCTCGGGCGCATTCGGCAGGCCGAAGCGCAGATCATCGAGATGGTCGGCCAGCGTCTCGCCGCCCTTCGGCCCCTTGTGAACGGGTAGCCCGGGCGGCTTGTCGATCACCAGCATCATGCCGTCGCGATGAAGTACGCGCGCGGCGATGCCGTCGGAAGCTGCGACGGTGGTGGATGTGGCGGGCTGTTCCATGCCCCGCTTCTCACCACAAAGCCGACGGCGCGTCGAGGGGGCCCGCGCCTCGCGCGAGCCCCAGCACTCAGCTGCGCGTCAGTTCCTCGTGCACATCGAGGGTCGAGCGCACGCCGATGTCGTCGAAATGCTTTTCGAGGAAGGTTTCGGCGGCCTCGCGGCCGATGTCGCGCAGGAATTGCAGGAACTCCCACTCGGCGTTCATCTTGGTGGAAGCGTCGAGCGCCACCAGCTTCTCCGCGCCGTCGATGCGGTGCATGCGCAGGTTGCGGTAGCCGTCGACGCCGTCGCCCTTCTCGGACAGCTTGCCCTGGTTCAACAGGCGCCCGACGAACTCCGCCGCGCGTAGCTGGGCGAGCAGCGAGGCATTGAAGGTGATCTCGTTCATCCGGTTGTTGATGTCGCGGGCGGTCTTAGGCGTCTCGCGGCGGATGATCGGGTTGATCTGCACCAGCAAGATGTCGTCGGTCTTCACCGCATCGTAGAACGGGAACATGGCCGGGTTGCCCATGTAGCCGCCGTCCCAATACGGCACGCCGTCGATCTCCACCGCCTGGAACATGAAGGGCAGGCAGGCGGAGGCCATGATCGCGGCCGGGGTCAGCTCCTTCTTTGAGAACACCCGCGCCTTGCCGGTGTGCACGTTGGTGGCGGAGACAAAGACGTGGACATGGGAGCACGACTGCACCGCGTCGAAATCCACATGCTCCTCGATCAGATCCATCAGCGGATTGATGTTCAGCGGATTGAGATCGTAGGGCGAGAAGAACCGGCTCATCACATCCATGGTGACATAGGCCGGGTTCATGTTCAGCGACCAGTTGCCGAGCAGCCGGTCCAGCAGGGTGCGCTGAAGCGGGCTGGTGCGGCCATCCTTGGAGACGCCGCGCCAATAATTGTTGAGTGCCTCGCGACCACCCTCATTGCCGTCGCGCGCGAGACCCGAGGCCAGCACCGCCGCGTTCATCGCGCCGGCGCTGGTGCCGGAAATGCCCTCGACGACGATGCGCCCGTCCTCCAGCAGCCGGTCGAGCACGCCCCAGGTGAAGGCGCCATGCGCGCCGCCGCCCTGAAGCGCGAGGTTGAGCGGCTTGAGATTGGTGCCGCCGCGCCGGCGCGCCACCTTCACCGCCTCCGGCACATCACGCTCGCGCTTGACCGCCGCCGCCCCGGTCGGGCCGTTGGGCGCGAGAGCGCCGGCCAGCGTCTCGGGCGAGACGTCGGCCGGCGAGGCCGCGGGCGGCACCTCCTTGGGGGGCGCCTTCTCGGCACGGGCGGACGCGGTTTCCGGCGTCGCCGCGGCCTTGGCGACCGACTTGCGAGCCGGCTTGGCTTCCGACGTGGCGGCGGGCTTGGCCGCTGCTTTGGCGACCGCCTTGCGGGCGGGTTTGGCGGCCGTCCCGGCAACCGGCTTCGACGACGCGGCCTTCGCCGGGGCGGCCTCGACCGGCGCCCCAGCCGCCGCCGGCGCGGCGTCGGTCGAGGTGGCGGAAGCGGCGCTGCCGGGCTTGCGGGCCCGGGCGGCGCCCCGTGTCGTCTTCGGGCGTTCGGCCACGTCGTTCTCCTCCTGTCCGCTCAGCGCTGCCGGCTCACTCGGCGACCCAGCCGCCGTCGATCTGCTGCAGGGAGCCGGTGATCGAACGGGCGCTGTCGCCGGCGAGGAACACGGCGAGGGCCGCCACCTGGTCGACGGTGACGAATTCCTTGGTCGGCTGCTCGGCCAGCAGGAACTCCTTGACCTCCTGCTCGCTGATGCCCCGGGCCTTGGCGGTGTCGGGAATCTGCTTCTCGACCAGCGGGGTCCAGACATAGCCGGGGCAGATCGCGTTCACGGTGATGCCGAAGGTCGCGGTCTCCAGTGCCACGGTCTTGGTCAGCCCGGCAATGCCGTGCTTGGCGGAAACGTAAGCCGACTTGAAGGGCGAGGCCACCAGCGCATGGGCCGAGGCGGTGTTGATGATACGGCCCCATTTGCGCGCCTTCATGCCCGGCACGGCGGCCTTGATGGCGTGGAAGGCGGCGGAGAGGTTCAGCGCGATGATGAGGTCCCACTTGTCGTCCGGGAAATCCTCGACCGGCGAGACGTGCTGCACGCCGGCATTGTTCACCAGGATGTCGACCGAGCCCAGCGTGTCCTCGGCGAACTTCACCAGAGCGGCGCATTCCGAGCCCTTGGTGAGGTCGGCGGCGGAATAAATCGCCTTGACGCCGAACTCGCTCTCGATGCCGGCACGCTCCTTCTCGATCGCGGCGGCGTCGCCGAAGCCGTTCAGGGTGACGTTCACCCCTTCGGCCGCCAGCGCACGGGCGATGGCGAGGCCGATACCGCTGGTCGAGCCGGTGACGACGGCGTTCTTTCCCTTAAGCATAGAAGGCGCTCCTGAAGTGACCTGACCGGACGACAGACGCCGCGCTCGCGCGGTCGCATTCTGCCGTGTGCGTTCCTACATACCGGACGTTACCACGACGACCCCGGCTGCAAAGGCTAATCATCGCGCGCAGACCAATTGCCTATCGTCATGATGCATCCATGGTTTCCCGTTTTCTAGCGCTGGAGTACGATCGTCGCATGAACGCTTCCGCCCGCCCCGAATCCCGCGATCATGGCGCCCACGACCACGATCACAGCACCTGCGTCTCCGATGCGCTGGCGCGGGCGCAGGCGTGCTGCGAGGAGCGCGGCGCGCGCCTGACGCCGTTGCGCCGCCGGGTTCTGGAAGCGCTGGCGGACAGCCATGCCCCGCTCGGCGCCTATGATCTGGTGGAGCGGCTCGGCGCCAGCGGCGACCGGCCGGCGCCGATGTCGGTCTATCGCGCGCTCGACTTCCTGGTCGCCGAAGGGCTCGCCCACCGGATCGAGAGCCGCAACGCCTACATGGCCTGCGGGCGCGCGCATGGCCGCGATGACGTGATCGTGTTCCTGATCTGCGAGCGCTGCGGGCTGACCTCGGAGGTCGCCTCCCACGCCATCGGCCGCGATCTCGCCTGGGCGACACGGGCCGCCGGCTTCACGCCCCGCACGCCGGTGATCGAGATCGCCGGCACCTGCGCGCGCTGCGAGGCCGCGCCGGTGCGGCAAGGCGCGTCCGCGGCCGCCGGTTGACGCCGCCGCGCCGGCGTCCTAACCCGATGATGCCCGTTGCACCGGAGCCCACGCGCCCATGAGCGTCGCATCGACCGTCTCGCCCGCCCCCGTCGTCGCCCCCGAGCTTGAAGCCGCCGGACCCGCCGCGCGCCGTGACACGGTCGCGGTAAAGGTCGGCTCGGTCACGGTTGGCGGCGGCGCACCGGTCGTGGTGCAGTCCATGACGAACACCGATACGGCGGACGCCGCCGGCACCGCACGGCAGATCGCCGCGCTCGCCCGCGCCGGTTCGGAGATCGTGCGCATCACGGTGGACCGCGAGGAAGCGGCCGCCGCGGTGCCCGAGATCAAGGAGCGCCTGCTCAAGATGGGGTTAGACACCCCGATCGTCGGCGACTTCCACTATAACGGCCACCTGCTGCTGGCGAATTTCCCGGACTGCGCGGCCGCGCTCGACAAGTACCGCATCAATCCCGGCAATGTCGGCTTCGGCGAGAAGCGCGACCGGCATTTCACCACCATCGTCGAGCTGGCGATCAAACACGGCAAGCCGGTGCGCATCGGCGCCAATTGGGGTTCTCTCGACGGCGACATGCTCACCCGGCTGATGGACGAGAATGCGCGCCTGCCCCGCCCGGCCGAGGCCCGCGCCGTGACCCGCGAGGCGCTGGTGCGCTCGGCGCTGATGTCGGCGGCGCTGGCCGAGGAGATCGGCCTGCCACGCGACAAGATCATTCTTTCCGCCAAAGTCTCGGCGGTGCAGGACCTGATCACGGTCTACGCCGAGATGGCGCGGCGCTCGAATTACGCGCTGCATCTCGGGCTCACCGAGGCCGGCATGGGCTCCAAGGGCATCGTCGCCTCGACGGCGGCCATGGGCGTGCTGCTCCAGCAGGGCATCGGCGACACCATCCGCGTCTCGCTCACCCCCGAGCCCGGCGGCGACCGCACCCGCGAGGTGACGGTGGCGCAGGAAATGCTGCAGACCATGGGCCTGCGCACCTTCGTGCCGCTGGTCGCCGCCTGCCCCGGCTGCGGGCGCACCACCTCCACCACCTTCCAGGAACTGGCCTTCGAGGTGCAGGACTTCATCCGCACCTCGATGCCGGAATGGAAGAAGCATTATCCCGGCGTCGAGACGCTCAATGTCGCGGTAATGGGCTGCATCGTGAACGGGCCGGGCGAGAGCAAGCACGCCGATATCGGCATCTCGCTGCCCGGCACCGGCGAGTTCCCGACCGCCCCGGTCTATATCGACGGCAAGAAGGTCCACACGCTGCGGGGCGCGAGCCTGCGCGAGGATTTCAAGAAGATCGTCGAGGGCTATGTGGCGAAGCGTTTCGGCGTGGGCAAGCCGGCGGGCGTCGACGCGGCCGAGTGAGGCGGGCCCGCGTCAGAACCCCATGCGCAGCGTGGCGTCGAAGCGGGCATCGGTGAACAGCACGAGGATGGCTACGAACACCACCGCCGCGCCAAGCGTGGTGATCGCGCGCACCCGCCGGGTGGGGCTGAAGAACGCGACGAGCGGCAGCGCCACCTCGATGAGCGAAAGCGCCGCCCAGAGCTGGCGCACATCCGCACCGAAGAAGAACCCGTTCGCGGCGATGGTCGCCAGATTGTAGAGCGCGAAAAACAGCAGCGACCATCGGCCCTCATTCTCGAAGAACTGAGCGAGATCGGTCGCCTGATCGGCCTCGGACTGCGGCAGCAACAGCGCCGCCGAGACGAACAGCAGGCAGGTGAGCAGCGAGAGCGCCACCACCGACTCAATACTCCAGCCGTTGAAGCCGGGCGGGATGTGGTTCACCGACCACCAGAACTGCACGATGACGAGGAAGAGGATGCCGGCCCAGACCAGCGGGATCCAGTCCACCCGCGAGCGATGCCGGCCGCGGAACAGCACGATGCCGCCCGACAGCAGCCGGGTCATGCCCAGCCCGATGATGATCGAGACGACGGCGGCGATCTGCGAAAAGGAATCCATGGCGTATCCGTAGCAGGACCCATCCAGCGCCGGGCGTCAAGCTGCGCGAGGATGCCGCGGGCGGGTCAATCCCGGCAGGCGCCCCATCCTTGCCCTTCTCCACCTTTCGGCGTAAAAGCCCGCGCTCGCCCGAGCCTGTGAATGGCAGGGCCTTCAGGAGAAACGTGATGGGCTACAAGGTCGCCGTCGTCGGTGCCACGGGTAACGTGGGCCGTGAAATGCTCGACATCCTCTCCGAGCGGGGCTTTCCCGCCGACGAGGTGGTCGCGCTCGCCTCCCGCCGTTCGGTGGGAACCGAGGTTTCGTTCGGCGACAAGACCCTCAAGTGCAAAGCCCTGGAGAACTACGATTTCTCCGACACCGACATTTGCCTGATGTCGGCCGGCGGCGACGTGTCCAAGGAATGGTCCCCGAAGATCGGCGCGCAGGGCTGCGTGGTCATCGATAACTCTTCCGCGTGGCGCTACGATTCCGACGTGCCGCTGATCGTGCCGGAAGTGAACGCCGACGCGGTGAAGGGCTTCACCAAGAAGAACATCATCGCCAACCCGAACTGCTCGACCGCCCAGCTCGTCGTGGCCCTCAAGCCGCTGCACGATCTGGCGACCATCAAGCGCGTGGTGGTGGCGACCTATCAGTCGGTCTCCGGCGCCGGCAAGGATGCGATGGACGAGCTGTTCTCGCAGACCCGCGCGGTGTTCGTGTCCGATCCGGTCGAGGCGAAGAAGTTCCCGAAGCGGATCGCGTTCAACGTGATCCCGCACATCGATGTCTTCATGGAAGACGGCTACACCAAGGAAGAATGGAAGGTGATGGCCGAGACCAAGAAGATCCTCGATCCGAAGATCAAGCTCACCTGCACCGCCGTGCGCGTGCCGGTGTTCGTGTCGCATTCGGAGGCGGTCAACGTCGAGTTCGAGAAGCCGATCACGGTCGAGGAAGCCACCACGGCGCTGCGCAATGCGCCGGGCATCCTGGTCGTCGACAAGCGCGAGCCCGGCGGCTACATCACCCCCTATGAGGCGGCCGGCGAGGACGCGACCTACATCTCGCGCATCCGCGAGGACGCGACCGTCGAGAACGGCCTGTCGTTCTGGTGCGTGTCGGACAATCTGCGCAAGGGCGCGGCGCTGAACGCGGTGCAGATCGCGGAAGTGCTGGTCAACCGCAAGCTGCTGGCGCCCAAGCAGAAGGCGGCTTGAGCGCTGGTTTCTATCCAAGGCTGAGACTACGGAAAGGCGCCGCGAGGCGCCTTTCTTCGGTTTTGGGACAGGTCCGCCTGACATCTCAGCCCCCCGCGTTCGCACCACCAAGTTTATTAAAAGGCGGGGTTCATCTTCAGGCAGACAACACTCAAAACGCTACCGTCATGTTTGGAAAATACGTTGAAATAGGCGTATCAACAACATAATCGGACTCCAATGCCCGCCGCACTTGGTTAGACACCTCCGATCGATAAGAATCGATCCTAGGAACGAGCGAATATATATCCGTTGTATCAATTTGTATCGTTCTCATTTGATTTACGTCGAATGGGACTTTATCTGCGCTACGTATTATTTGCACAATTGGCAACTTAACTGCATGACGCAGGGCCAATTCATAAAATACATTCGGATTATGGAAAGACAAATCCGCAATTACCAAACGCGATCGAATGATATAATCTATAATTTGACGAGTAATAACTCCGGGTTTATCTATAGCGTCAGCCCGGATGACCGTAAGTTGAAACGTCTCCATTGCAGGCTCAACGATGGACCCCAGAAAAAGATCCGAATGCTTTCTAGCGTCGGAACCCTCATCACCGATTGGTGCTATATAGAAACATGTACTATCAAACTGGGCATGCTCAGCAGTGACTATACTTGTCGAGTTTCGACGGGCGACTGGCGCGCTCGATGTAGCAGAGGGAGCTGGCGCTGCCGGAAGTTCTCCGAGAAGCATATCGAGAGATATGATCCGTTCTGCGCCTGAAAGTGTTTTGAGCAAACCCACAAATCGTAAATTTACAACAAATGTGTCAACAGCCTCGGGGGCATGATCTAGAGCGGTTTCTGGCTGATCCGATTCAGAGCGGGATTCCCAAATCGCGGCATGTCTGCTTCCTTCGCGTTCGGAGTGGTGGAGATGGATCATGTCGCGCGCCTACAGCCAGGATTTGCGGGATC
>NZ_JAZDRM010000025.1:0-71377 GCF_047501495.1 Ancylobacter sp. G4_0304
GCAGGCTCATCATCATGTCGGTCATCGGTGGTTCCTCGGTCGGGTTGGTTCTCGCAACTCCGACCATACCGGCGTTCCGTCGATGGCCACCTTCTCCTCAGCTACACCACCCTACGGGACACGATCCAAAGCAGGGTAACACAATTTCTGAACGCGCCCGGCACGGCCTCATGGGCGCCAGTTGAGGGATACATCCTTGAGAGCAATGAACCGCCCCGGCTTCACCGGAGGCGATTTGGCTTAAGTCATGCCGCCATTGCTGTCTCATCGAGCATGGCGCTGTAGCGTGCCTCGGCTTCGGCCGGCGGGATGTTGCCGATAGGCTCCAGCAGCCAGAGATGGTTGAACCAGTCGACCCAGGTCAGCTTGGCAATCTCGACGGCCTCGAAGGATCGCCAAGGACCTCGGCGATGGATGACCTCAGCCTTGACTCCATGACGGGCGCCGGAAGCCCTCCTCCGGCCCTCAACCCGTCGCGGGATTCCGGTCCTACCTCTCACTCTCAGTGGGCGAAAGGACATCCCGTACGCGGGAGAGGTGGTCTGCCGAACAGCCGCACCGCTTGTCCGCGCTTTCGCTGACCGGTCGCGGACAGGGCGGTCGCCTCCGCTGGAGCGCGCCACGGCTTTCCCTGCCGCGCTTACCGCCTGCTTACCGAAATGGCAATGCTGTTGCCGGTAAGCAGAAAACGCCCCGAAGGGCGTTTGCTAACTGTCTCATTTTATTGGGAAAATTTGGAGCGGGCGATGGGATTCGAACCCACGACCCCAACCTTGGCAAGGTTGTGCTCTACCCCTGAGCTACACCCGCACCGCTCCGTGTCCGGTCAGTGGCGGCCAGCGCCGCGCCCCGAACGAGGCGCTCTATGCCTCAGCCCGACGCGGATTGCAACGCCCTTTCGCATTCTTTCCCATCAGGCTGGGGACAAGTCGGTGCGCAGCGCACCATCGTCACGCCAGCTTCGCCATCGCCGCCAGCAGCCGGTCGACATCGGCCTCGGTGGTGGCAAACGAGGTCACCAGCCGCGCGATGCCTTGGCCCCAGCGGTCGGTGTAGAAGCGGAATCCTTCAGCCAGCAGGCCGGCGACCATCGGCGCCGGGAGCTGCACGAACAGGATGTTGGCGTCGACCGGGCCCTGCACCGTCGCGCCGGCCACGCCATCGAGGCCCCGCGCCAGGCGCTGCGCCATCGCGTTGGCGCGGCGCGCATTGGCGAGCCAGAGGTCGCCGTCCAGATAGGCCTCCATCTGGGCAGAGAGGTAGCGCATCTTGGAGGTGAGATGCCCGCCGCGCTTGCGGCGGAAGGCGAGTTCCGCCGCGCGGGCGGGGTCGAACAGCACCACGGCCTCGACCCCCAGCGCGCCGTTCTTGGTGGCGCCGAAGGACAATATGTCGACGCCGGCCTTCCAGGTCAGCTCCGCCGGGCTGGCGCCAAGCGCCGCGACGGCATTGGCGAAGCGCGAGCCATCCATGTGCAGCGCCAGCCCTGCCTCGCGGCAGGCGTCGCCGATGGCGCGGGTTTCCTCCAGCGAATAGAGCGCGCCGGATTCGGTCGCCTGGGTCATGCTCACGCAGGCCGGCTGCACGCTGTGCACATCGCCCTTGCCCAGCGTCGCGGCGCGGCGGAGCTGGGCCACGTCGAGCTTGCCGCCCGCACCCGCGACATGCACCAGCTTGGCGCCGCCGGTGTAGAATTCCGGCGCGCCGCATTCGTCATTCTCGATATGGCTGTCGGGGTGGCACAGCACCGCGCCCCAGGGCGGAGTGAGCACGGAAAGCGCCAGCACATTCGCCGCCGTGCCGGTCGAGACCAGGAACACCGAGACCTCGCGCTCGAACACTTCGCCGAGGCGCCGCGTCACCCGCGCGGAAATTTCGTCGCCGCCATAGGAGGGCAGAGCGCCGTCATTGCAGGCGACGAGCGCGGCGAGGATCTCGGGCGAGGCGCCGGCGGCGTTGTCGCTGGCGAAGCTGGGAAGGTGGTCGGTCAAGGCGGGCTCCTCGGTCGGGGCGTGGCGCGTGGCGTTGCTTAGACCATTTCCGCGACAGGTGGCCGATCTTTCGCGCGCGGCGAACGGGCCGTCGTTCGTGAAGAGCCTGCTCTAGCTGCCCAACATGCGGCATGGGCGTCGGGGCATGGAAAACCCGGCTCAATCGTCGAGCGGGCAGCGTGCGTCTCGTCCAGCAGGATCGTACCGACCGGCTTGCCGCGGATCACGCCAGCAAGGTCCATGCGCCGCATCAACCGTTCGACCATCCAACGAGCCACGTCGAAGCCCTCACGCCCCATATCTCGCAAGAAAGTGCGGATGGGCGAGGAGAAGTCGTGGTGTGGCGGGCCGTGACCGGGGGCCTGCCCTACTCACGCTGCCGGCGATCTCAGAGTGGCCTTCACGCCCCGCCCCTGCCCTTCCTGACCCCGGCAGGCGGACGGCGGGCCGAAGAATCTTACATGACGATTTTGCACGGGAACGAACCCTCCATCCCGCGCGTTGCGGTCTCAGATCAACAGGCGCGCCGAAAGCCGCCCGTGAGTGGTTCGGGAGTGTGTTGCCATGCATTCGATATCTAATCTGCTTCTGGATCTGGACATGGAACTGGAGAATTACACCTCGGCGATTTTCAAGGCCCGTAATCCTACTCTTCCCGAAGCCGACCGTGTGAGACTGATCGAGGCCGGAGAGAAGTCATGGAAGCGGCTGGAAGCCGCCCACCGGCTTCTCGCCATGAAGGCGCTCGATACGAGGGTGCCGACCTAACGCCGTCGGCCCCGCCTTTATTTCCCAGTGACGTTTATCGGCGCGCTCGTTCAGAGCCGACGGCGCGTTTTTGTTTTTGCCACAGGATGAATGAGTTCATGCGCCAGGTGCTTCCCGGTTCCGCATTTCCTCTGGGTGTGACGGTGGACGGGAAGGGGACGAATTTCGCCCTGTTCTCCGATAACGCGACCGGCGTCACGCTCTGCCTCTTCGACCGCTACGGCCAAACCGAACTTGAGCGCATTCCGCTTCACGAATGCACAAATGGCGTCTGGCACGGCTATCTGCCCGGCGTGGGCCGGGGGCAGGTCTATGGCTGGCGGGTTTCGGGCCCATGGGACCCCGAGGCCGGCCATCGATTCAATCATAACAAGCTGCTGCTCGATCCCTATGCCCGCATGCTGGTGGGCGATCTGGTGTGGGACGACGCGCTTTATGGCTACACCATCACCGGCGGCGCCGACGCCGACCTGACGATGGACGAGCGCGACAGCGCACCCTTCCTTCCCAAGGCGCGCGTGGTTGCCGGCATGCCCTATGCCTCGACCGCGCACCCCCGCGTCTCCTGGGCCAAGACCGTGATCTATGAAGGGCATGTGCGCGGCCTGACCATGCGGCACCCGCTGATTGCCGACAGCATTCGCGGCACCTTCACCGCGCTCGGCCAGCCGGAATTCATCGACCACCTGCTGCGCCTCGGCGTGACCGCGCTGGAACTGCTGCCGGTGCATGCCTTCGCGCAGGACCGGCATCTGGTGGATCGCGGGCTCTCCAATTACTGGGGCTACAACACGCTGTCCTTCTTCGCGCCGGAACCGCGCTATCTCGGCGAGGACGGGCTCGATGCCATCGGCGAGGCGGTCGACCGCCTGCATCAGGCGGGCATCGAGCTCATCCTCGATGTCGTCTACAACCATACCTGCGAGGGCAACCATCTCGGCCCGACCTTGTCCTTCCGGGGAATCGACAACGCCTCCTACTACCGGCTGCTGCCCGGCGCGCCGCGCTATTATGACGACATGACCGGGTGTGGAAACGCGGTGAATACCGACCATCCCCGCGTGCTGCAGATGGTCATGGACTCACTGCGCATGTGGGCCTCGGTCTACGGCATTGACGGCTTCCGCTTCGATCTCGCCACCACGCTGGGGCGCCGTCCCACCGGCTTCGATCCGGGCCACGCCTTTTTCAACGCCATTCTTCAGGATCCGACGCTCGGCGGGCTGAAGCTGATCGCCGAACCCTGGGATGTCGGGCCGGGCGGCTACCAGCTCGGCGCGTTTCCGCCGGGCTTCTCCGAATGGAACGGCGACTATCGCGACAAGGTGCGTGAGTTCTGGTGCGGCTCGGAAGGGCTGCTGCCGAGCTTTGCCACGCGCTTTGCCGCCTCGCAGGACATCTTCTCGGAAGGGCGCCGGCGGCCATGGTCGAGCGTGAACTTCATCACCGCCCATGACGGCTTCACCCTGCACGATCTCGTCACCTACAACGACAAGCACAACGAGGCCAATGGCGAGGACAATCGCGACGGCCACGACGACAATAAGAGCTGGAATTGCGGTGCCGAGGGCGAGACCGAGGATGAGGGAATCCGTTCCCTGCGGCGGCGCCAGAAGCGCAACCTGATCGCCACGCTGTTCCTCAGCCAGGGCGTGCCGATGCTGCTCGCGGGTGACGAGCGCTCCAACTCGCAAGGCGGCAACAACAACGCCTATTGCCAGGACAACGAGATCGGCTGGGTCGACTGGTCCGATGACGATTCCGAATTGCTGGACTTCGTCGCCCGCCTCGCGGAATTGCGCAAGAAGCACTCGTCGCTGTCGCGCCCGGAATTCCTGACCGGCGTGCGCAACGAGATGGGCCAGCCGGACGTCGCGTGGTTCTCCAATGGCGGGGAACGGATGAGCGAGGAGGACTGGAACAACCCCCACAGCAAATGCATCACCGTGCGCCTCGCCCCGGTGCTGCCCGAGGAGCCCTCGCTGCTGGTCATGCTCAACGCCTCGCATGTCGACGTCGATTTTGTCGCGCCGCCGGTGCAGAGCGGCGGCTGGGAGGCCATCCTTGCCACGGGCGACGATCTTGAAGGCGCACGGATCGGCAGCGGCGACACCTTCATGCTGCCGGCGCGCACGCTGCTGGTGTGGGAATGGCGCGCATGAGCCCTTCATGCCGCTTCGGGCCGCGCCTTGATGCTGCGGGTGCCGAGTTCCGCCTGTTCGCGCCGGATGCGCCGGCTGTCGAACTGATCGTCGAGGGCCGCGAGCCTCTCGCAATGGCGCGCGGTGAGGATGGCTTCTTCTGTGTAGGCGTGCCCGGAGTCGAGCCGGGTACGCATTATCGCTTTCGGGTCGGCGGCGTCGACGTTCCCGATCCCGCCTCCCGCCAGCAGGCGGAAGATGCCGATGGCTGGAGCGTGCTGGTTGCCGATCACGTCATGGCCCCGCCGCTTCCGGCTCCGCCGCGCCCCTGGCACGAGGCGGTGATCGCCGAGATCCATGTCGGCACCGCCACGCCGGAAGGCACCTTCCGGGCGCTGGTCGAGCGGCTGGACCATTATTGCGACGCCGGATTCACCGTGATCGAACTGATGCCGGTCGCTGATTTTCCCGGCCGCCGCAACTGGGGCTATGACGGCGTACTGCTCTACGCGCCGGACTGTGCCTATGGCACGCCGGACGATCTGCGCGCGCTGGTCGATGCCGCCCATGAGCGCGGCCTCGGGGTGATGCTCGATGTCGTCTACAATCATTTCGGCCCGAGCGGGAACTACCTGCCGCTCTACGCCAAGTCGTTCTTCCGCGAGGATATCGCCACGCCATGGGGCCCGGCGATCGATCTGGAAAGCGAGACGGTCCGCGCTTTCTTCACCGAAAACGCCGCCTACTGGCTCGCCGCATTCGGTTTTGACGGGCTGCGCTTCGATGCCGTGCATGCGCTGGCCACTGCTGGCGCCGAAACCTTCCTGCGCGAGATCGCGGCCGCCTGTCGCGCGGTGCGCCCCGATGCCTTCCTCGTGCTGGAGAACCACGACAACGTGGCCGGCTGGATGACCCGAGAGGACGGCCTCTACACCGCGCAGTGGAATGACGACTGGCATCATGTCTTCCATGTGCTGGGAACCGGCGAGCGCGCCGGCTATTACGCGCCCTATGCCGACGACGCGGTGGGCGGCGCGGCGCGGGCGCTGACCGAGGGCTTCGTCTTTCAGGGCGACCCCTATCCTGACGCACAAGGCGCGCCGCGCGGCACGCCCTGCACCGATCTGCCGCCCGATGCCTTCGTGAGCTTCGTCCAGAACCACGACCATATCGGCAACCGGCCGCTCGGTGATCGGCTGGCGGCGTCCCTTCCGCCCCAGCGGCTCGCCTTCCTGCGCTTCGTGCTGATGCTCTCGCCGCAGGTGCCGCTGCTGTTCATGGGCGAGGAGGCGCTGCTTGACACGCCCTTCCCGTTCTTCTGCGATTTCGAGGGGGAGCTTGCGGAGGCGGTCCGCACGGGCCGGCGCGCGGAATTCGGCGCGTTTTTCGACGCGCATGGCGAGGCCGCCTTCCCCGATCCGCAGGACGAGGCCACCTTCATCGCCGCCGGGCTCAAGCCGGAGGATGTCGCGACCCCGCAGGCCCGCGCGGCACTCGATGCCTTCCGCCGCCTCGCGGAGCAACGGCGCCGGCTGGTCTGGCCCTTGACGGCGGGTGCTTTCGAAAAGGCGTCGTTCGTGCGCGAGGGGACGGCGCTCGCCGTGACCTGGCGCTTTGCCGCCGGCCGGCTGGTCATGGCGCTGAATCCGGGCGAGGACATGGTGGCCATCCATCCCCCCATCGGTCTTCCCAACCTGCCCGCCGATGCCAGCACGGGGGACGTGACCCATGAGCCGGGCGGAAAGCTCGCGCTCGGTCCCTTCGCCGCTGCCGTTTGGAGCCTCGGCGCGCAGGGAGGCTCCGTCACGGAATGAACGCGACCCTTTCCTCCCCCAGCCTTGTTGCGACCTACCGGCTGCAGTTCCATCGCGGCTTCACCTTTGCGGATGCCGAGGCGCTGGTGCCCTATCTCGCCGGGCTCGGCGTCAGCCATCTCTATGCCTCGCCGATCACCCTTGCCGTGCCGGGCTCGACCCACGGCTATGACGTGGCCGACCCGACGCGCATCAATCCCGAACTCGGCGGCGAGGAGGGTTTCGAACGACTGGCGCGCGCACTTGCCGGCGCGGGCATGGGCGTGGTGCTGGACATCGTGCCCAACCATATGGCCGCCTCCTGTCACAATCCGTTCTGGATGGCCATGCTGGAACACGGACCGGCCTCGCCGGCGGCGCGGGTCTTCGATGTGTCGCCGGACGCCGGCAAGCTGCTGGTGCCGGTGCTCGGCGAGCCGCTTCGCGCGACACTGGAGGCCGGTGGCCTGTCGCTGCGCACCGATAGCGAGAGCGGCCGCATTCTGGTGGTCTATGCCGACCACATTTTCCCGCTGCGCCGCGAAAGCGTCGCCGGCTTGCTGGATGCCGCGGGCCTCTCCGGCGATTTGCGCTCGCTCGATGCCGCAGGCCGCGCGGCGCTCGACCGCACGCTGGCCGCGGCCGATCTCGGCGCCATTCTTGAGGACCAGCACTGGCGGCTCGCCTGGTGGCGCACGGCGGCGCACGATCTGAACTACCGCCGCTTCTTCAACATCACCGATCTCATCGGCGTGCGCGTCGAGGACCCGGAGGTGTTCGAGCTGGTGCATCGCCTGCCGCTCGATCTGCTGCGGCGGGGTCTCGTTCATGGACTGCGCGTCGATCATATCGACGGTCTCGTCGATCCGGCCGGCTATTGCGATCGCCTGCGGACGGCGGCGGGGCCGGAAGCGCTGATCGTGGTCGAGAAGATATTGGAGCCGGGCGAGACGCTCCGCGACTGGCCGATCGACGGCACCACCGGCTATGAGCGCCTCAACGACATCAACGGGCTGTTCGTCGACGAGGCCGGCTATCAGTCGCTTGAGCAGGACCTGCGCGAACGTCATCTCCTCACCGGAACGCTGGAGAGCCGGCTCGCCGCCGCGAAGCGCCAGGTGCTGGAAGGCAGTCTCGCCGCCGAGGTCGATGTGCTGGCCGCTCTCGCCCGCGACGGCCTCGATGATGAAATTCGCGCGGGCGACCTTACAGAGACGGCGATCCGTCAGGCCGTGATCGCGCTGCTGGTCCACTGCCCGGTCTATCGCTCCTATGCGACATGGGAGGCCCATGACGCCCTGGACGAGGCGGTGTGGGACAGCATCGCCGACGCCATCGCGGCAGCCGAAGACCCGCTCACCCAGGCGGCGGCGGCCGTGCTGCTCGACAGGCTGCGTCGCCCGCTGCTCGACAGCGACCGCGCCTTCCGCCTGCGGTTCCAGCAGCTCGGCGGCCCCGCCATGGCGAAGGGCTTCGAGGACACCGAGCTGTATCGTTATCCGGTACTGCTCGCCGTGAACGAGGTCGGCGGCAGTCTCGCCCATCCCGCCCGCACGGTGGAGGAAATGCACGCATTGAACGCCGCGCGCGCGGCGGCGGGGGCCCGCGACCTCACCCCGCTGGCGACCCACGACACCAAGCGCGGAGCGGACACGCGCGCGCGGCTTGCCGCGCTGAGCTTTCAGCCCCAGCTGTGGCTGGACTTTCTGCGCAACAGCGCCGAACCCTGCGCCACGCTGGCCGGTGCTACGGCCGGCGCGCCTCGGCCCGATGCCCTCGATCAGGTTCTGATCCTGCAGACGCTGCTCTCGGTCTGGCCGGTGTCCGAGGAGCGGATCTGCACCTATCTGACCAAGGCGTTGCGCGAGGCCAAGCGACACACCAGCTGGGAGACGCCGGACGAGGCCTATGAAGCCGCGAGCGTCAATTTCGCGCGGGCGCTGGTCACGTCTCCCGACGCCGACACTGTCCGCGAGGAGATCGAAACCCTGCTCTCGGCGCTGCTGCCCGCCGCCGCCATGGTCGGTCTGGCGCAGACCGTGCTCCAGCTCACCTTGCCGGGCACACCCGATCTTTATCAGGGGACCGAGTTTCAGGACCTGTCGCTGGTCGATCCCGATAATCGCCGGCCGGTCGTCTGGGCGGCGCGGCGCGCGGCGCTGTCGGGCGGGGGCGACATCGCCGCTGAGGATCGGGAAAAATTCGACGTCACCTATCGCCTGCTGCAACTGCGCCGGCGCAATCCCGCCCTGATTGAGGGCGACTACACCCCGCTCCACCTGCCGGCCACGTCCGCGCGCTGGTTCGGCTTCGAGCGGCGGTCCGGGGGGGCCGTGGTGCGGGTGGCGGTGCCGACGCGCCTCGCGCCATCCGTGGATGCGACCCCGCCGCTGCACGAGATCATGGGATCGTGGGAATGGACGGATCTCGACGGCCAGAGGGTGAGCGCCGGCTCGGCGGAGATGACGAGCGCTCGCCCCTATGTCGTCGTCAGCCGCCTCGACGAGTGAACGGCAGCGCGCGCGTGCCGGCGCTGGCGCCGCGGAACTGCGTGCGCTCAATGGAAATCGCGTGATTTCGGCAGGACGCGGACCTGGCGCGGATGGCCCTGCGTGGAGTTGCGGCCGGCCAGCATGTGGCCGCGCGGATCGGTGCGGACGCGCTCGTCGACGCCGGGATCGGCCTGCGGGCGGGGGATCGGCGGACCGGCATTGGCGCGGGCATCGTCGAACAGGCGGGAGAGTTCGCCGGTGCGGTCCAGCACGCGCTCGGCCATCACATGGATGACACCTTCCTTGCTCTTCTGCACCCTCCCCTCCACCACGACGAGGCGCGCGCCCATCACCTGCGCGCGGAAACGCTCGAACAGCCGCGCCCAGATCAGCACATTGACGATGCCGGTCTCGTCTTCCAGCGTCATGAAAATGGCGTTGCCCTTGCCCGGCCGCTGGCGCACCAGCACGATGCCGGCGGTACGGATGAAGCTGCCGTCCCGCCGTGCCGCGGTTTCAGTGCTGCTGGCAATGCCCTCAGCGCGGAAGATGCCGCGCAGCATGCCCATCGGGTGGCCCTTCAGCGAGAGCCTCGTGGTCTGGTAATCCACCGCGATCTGCTCGGGCAGCGGCATGAGCGGGAGCTGCGCGTCCGGCTCCGCCCCCAGTTCGCGCGCCTGCGCCGCCGCGAACAGCGGCAGCGGCGCGTCATCGGGCAGGCGCCGGATGAGCCACGCCGCCGTGCGCCGGTCCAGCCCGAGCGAACCGAACGCGTCGGCATCCGCCAGCTTGCGCAGCGCGCCGGTGGGCAGGCGCGCCCGCATCGCCATCGTCTCGATGTCGGCGTAACCGGCGCCCCGCGCCGCCGCGAGCTTTTCCGCCCAGGCCGCGCTGAACCCGTCGATCTGCCGCAGGCCGATGCGCAGGGCGAGCGCGCCGTCGGCACGGCGCTCCAGCGTGTTGTCCCAGAAGCTGTGATTGATGTCGGCGGGGCGTATCTCCACGCCGTGCTCGCGCGCGTCGCGCACGATCTGCGCCGGGGCGTAGAAGCCCATGGGCTGCGAATTCAGCAGCGCCGCCGCGAACACGGCGGGAGAGCGGCATTTGATGAAGGCGGAGATGTAGACCAGCTTGGCGAAGGAGGCGGCATGGCTTTCCGGGAAGCCATATTCGCCGAACCCCTTGATCTGCTCGAAGCAGCGCGCGGCGAAGGCCGGGTCGTAGCCGCGCGCGCTCATGCGCTCGATCAGCAGGGTCTGGAACTCCCCGATCGTGCCCATGTTGCGAAAGGTCGCCATGGCCCGGCGCAGCTTGTTGGCCTCGATCTCGGTGAATTCGGCGGCCACCATGGCGAGCTTCATCGCCTGTTCCTGGAACAGCGGCACGCCCTTTGTGCGCTCCAGCACCCCGATCAGTTCGTCGGGATGGTGCGGGGGCTTCGGCGAGGGGTAGGTGACCTTCTCGCTGCCCTCCCGGCGGCGCAGATAGGGATGCACCATATTGCCCTGGATCGGCCCCGGCCGGACGATGGCGACCTGGATGACGAGATCGTACAGGCAGCGCGGCTTCATGCGCGGCAGCATGTTGATCTGTGCCCGGCTTTCCACCTGGAACACCCCGATGGAATCGCCCCGGCACAGCATGTCGTAGACGTCGCCCTGCTCTTGCGGCACGTCGGCCAGCGCGTAATCGACGCCTTCATGTTCGCGCATCAGGTCGAACGCCTTGCGGATGCAGGTGAGCATGCCCAGCGCCAGCACATCGACCTTCATCAGGGCGAGCGTGTCGATGTCGTCCTTGTTCCACTCGATGAAGGTGCGGTCCTCCATCGCGGCCTTGCCGATCGGCACCATCTCGTCGAGCCGGCCCTCCGTCAGCACGAAGCCGCCGACATGCTGGGAGAGATGGCGCGGGAAGCCGAGCAGCCGGCCGGCGAACTCCACCGCGCGGCGTATCGACGGATTGGCGGGATCCAGCCCCGCCTGCCCGATCTGGCCCTTTTCCAGCATGTCGCCCCAGCTGCCCCAGACCATGCCCGAGAGCCGCGCGGTGACATCCTCGGTGAGGCCGAGCGCCTTGCCGACATCGCGGATGGCGCTGCGCGGGCGATAGGAGATCACGGTGGCGGCGATGCCGGCGCGCAGGCGGCCATAGCGCTTATAGATGTACTGGATGACCTCCTCGCGCCGCTCATGCTCGAAATCGACGTCGATGTCGGGCGGCTCCCGGCGCTCGCGGGAGATGAAGCGGGCGAACAGCAGGTCGCTGTTCGCCGGGTCGACGGCGGTGATGCCGAGCACATAGCACACCGCGGAATTGGCCGCCGAGCCGCGCCCCTGGCACAGGATGCCCTTCTCCTCCGCGAAGCTCACAATGTCGCGGATGGTGAGGAAATAGGGCGCGTATTTCAGTTCGGCGATCAGCGCCAGCTCTTCCCGGAGCTGCCTTTCCACCTTGGGCGGCACGCCGTCGGGATAGCGGATGGCGGCCCGCTGCCACGTCATATGCTCCAGCCAGGCTTCCGCCGTGTAGCCGGGGGGAACGGGCTCCCTGGGATATTCGTATTTCAGTTCACTGAGCGAGAAATCGAGCCGGGCGAGAAAGTGGCGGGTCTCCTCCACCGCCTCCGGCGCGTCGCGAAACAGGCGGGCCATCTCGACGGCAGGCTTGAGATGGCGCTCGGCATTGGCCTCCAGCCGCCGCCCGGCCGCCTCGATCGTGGTGCCCTCGCGGATGCAGGTGAGTACATCCTGCAGATCGCGCTGCGAGGGGTGATGATAGAGCACATCGTTCATCGCCAGCAGCGGCACCCGGGCCTCCATCGCCAGCGCCCTCAGCCCCGCCAGCCGGCGGCGGTCGTCGCCGCGCCGCGGCATGTCGGCGCCGAGCCAGAGGGAGCCCGGCGCGGCTTCCGCCAGCCGGCCGAGATACCGCGCCAACCCCTCCAGCCCGCGAGGGGGCATGAGGATGAGCGAGAGGCCGCCCGCGTCCGTCAGCACATCGTCGAGGGTGAGGAGGCAGCTTCCTTTCCCGGCGCGCATGTTGCCGGCGGTGAGCAGCCGGCACAGCCGGCCCCAGCCGGCACGGTCCTGCGCATAGGCGATCACATCGGGCGCGCCATCAGCGAAGACAAGCCGCGCGCCCACCGCGAGCTGGAAGGGCAGGATCGCATTCGGCGCGCCGATCTCCTCGCGCCACGCCTCTTCCGCGTCCTTCAGCGCGGCATGCGCCCTCACCACGCCCGCCACGCTGTTGCGGTCGGCGATGCCGATGCCGGCATGGCCGAGATGCAGGGCCTGCGCCACCAGATCGCTGGCGTGCGAGGCGCCGCGCAGGAAGGAGAAATTCGTCGTGACCGCCAGCTCGGCATAGAAAACCGCGCTCATGGGAAAAGCCCATGGACGAACCAGCGCGGGGCGCCCGGCTCGCGCTCATAAAGGCCGAGGCGGAACAGCCAGAAGCGCCGCCCCTTGTCGTTCTCCACCCGGTAATAGTCCCGCGTCGGCGCACCCCGCCGCCACCATTCGGCGGCGATGCGCTCCGGCCCCTCGGCATGAACCACCTCATGCAGCACGCGCCGCCAGCGGAAGCGCAGGGGCGGGCCATCCGGCACTTCCGCCAGCGCCTCGATCGGCTGGGGCGGGTCGAACATCATCAGCGGGCGGACCGGCCGCTCTTCCGGCAGCGGAAGGGCGGGCGGCACGGGCTCGACCGCCGGCACGAGGCTGGCGGCATGATCGGGATCATGGGTGTCGCGCATCATGAAGCGCAACACCCGGTCCCGGCCGAGCCGCGCCGCCAACCGGTCGACCAGCGCGCTGACCTCTTCCTCCTCGATGGCCCGCCCGTCGAGGCTCACCTGAGCCGGCGCCAGGGTTTCCGCACGCAGTACGGCGAGGCGGATCAGATCGAAGCCGAAGCCGGGATCGAGCGGATCGGCCAGCGCGTCGAGCTTTTCATGGAACAGCCGGCCAAGCGATGCGGTGTCGCGCGAGGGCCGCGCGGTCTCCACCGCGATACGCCGCACCGCGCCGTCGGCGCGGAAGAAGGCAGCCTCGAAGGCCCGCCCGCCCTCGCCTCGCGCCTCCAGCATCAGCGCGATATCGTCAATGAGCAGCCCAAGCGCACCCTCGACATCTTCCGCTCGGCCGATCGGTTCGGCAAAGCGCCGCTCGGCGATGCAGGCCGGCAGCGCGCGGCGCGGCGTGATGCGCACATCCTCATGGCCCAGCGTGCGCCGCAGCCGGGTCAGCAGCCCCTCGCCGAAGCGCGCGGCGAGCGGCGTGCCGGGACGCGCGGCGAGTTCGCCGATGGTCTTGAGCCCGGCGCGGGACAGGCCGGTCACGGTCTCCGCCGGCAGGTCCAGCGCGGCGATGGACAGCGGCGCCACGCACTCCGCCTCGCGCCCCTCCGGCACTACCCCACCCTTGCCGCAGCGGGCCAGCGCACGCGCCGCCTCCGGCGTGCCGGCCACCACGGCATGGAGCGTCAGCCCGTGGCGCTGGAGATGCTCGATGACGCGCCGGCGCATCGTCGCCTCGCCACCGAACAGATGCGCACAGCCGGTGATGTCGAGCACCAGCCCATCCACGCCGTCCAGCGCCACCAGCGGGGTCCAGCGGTCGCAATCATCGGCGATCCGTTCGAGAAAGGCGGCGTCGGCGACGGGATCGTGGTCGGCGACCGCGAGCGCCGGAATCCGCGCGCGGGCATCCGCCAGCGTCAGGCCGGGCGCGAGCCCCACGGCCCGCGCCTGCGACGAGATGGCGGAGAGGCGCAGCGCGCCCCCCACCCGCTCGACGAACACCAGCGGCAGCGCCTCATCCGGCACGCCGGAAGGGCCGGACATCCCCGGCGGCTTCTTGCGCCCCCGCATCCTGTCGAGCCGGTTTGCCGGCAGGAACGGAAACCACAGGGCGAGATAGCGGGGCGATGTCGCGGAAGGAACAGCTCTCATGGTCCCACTCCAGATTCCAGTCATGACCTTGCAGCCCGCCACGATGGCGCAGCAGCGCGACGGCGAAGGCGGGGGCGCCCGGCGCGTCGGCCGGCAGCGGGTTTGAAAGGATCGGGCGCACCAGCCAGCGGGTGACGGCGACACTGGCCGAAGGCTTCGCCGCCATGCGCAGCAGGAAAAGGGTGACGCCGGAAGCGCCGGCCCGCAGCGCCAGCCGCCGTGTGGCGGTGAGGTCCAGCGCCTTCGGCTCACCCCACGGCTCCAGCAGCACCGCCCCAAGCGCCGCGCAGCGCACCGCGTCCCCCGCCGCGCGCAGCGCCTGTTCCGGGTCGCGCGCCCGCACCAGGATAAGCCGCGACGGGTCGAGGCCGAGGTCTCTCAGCCCATGGGCGTCGAGCCGCCCCGCCTCTGAATCGAGGAAATCCTGCCGCACCCAGACGATCGGACGCGGATAGGGAGGTGCTTCGCCCTCTGCCTGCGCGCTCCGCAGCGCCAGGGCGAGCGCGAAGCCGGAGGCGGCCGGCATGTCGGCGCCTTCCGCGGCATAGATTTCATGCAGGGCGCCCCGCGCCAGCGTGTCCGCCAGCACGCTGTCGGGCCCCGTGGCGCCCAGGCTGAAGGCCGATGAAGCGCCGGGCAGACGCTCCGCCTCCAGCCCGGCGAGCATCTGCCTCAGCGCGGAAACGTCGTGTGCCGCGCGCATGGAATGTTCCTGTTTTGTTCGATTAAAACGACTCAAACCGGGACCAGAGTCAAGCGCGCGATCCGTCCGAACGCCGGAATCGCATGTGAGGAGAGGCGCATCTCCCGGCCCATTATTACATAAATTTCATGTTGTTTTATCGTATTTCCGCGTATTCGCGTGAAATCGAATTGCCGAGCCGTCGCGCATTAGTCTATAGCTTATACAGACAAAGATACTGCGGCACTCTTCCACCACGCTGCGGGGCCATCGCCGCCGCCCGATCGAACCAACAGGACGCACCATGTCTCACCCCAGCTCCGCACAGCCCGCCGGCGACGGCCTCAACGTGCTCTGGTTCCTGCCGACCCATGGCGACGGGCGCTATCTCGGCACCTCCCTCGGCGCCCGCGAGACGGATATCGACTATCTCCGCCAGGTGGCCCAGGCCGCCGACCGGCTGGGCTATTACGGCGTGCTGATCCCCACGGGTAAGAGCTGCGAGGACAGCTGGCTCGTCGCCTCGGCGCTGGCCCCGGCGACCAAGCGGCTGCGCTATCTCGTGGCGGTGCGGCCGGGCCTCGCCTCGCCCACCCTCTATGCCCGGATGACGGCAACGCTCGACCGCATCTCCGACGGGCGGCTGCTCATCAACATCGTCACCGGCGGCGACCCGGTGGAGAATGCCGGCGACGGCATCTTCCTCAATCACGACGAGCGCTATGAGGTGACGGACGAGTTCCTGCAGGTCTATCGCCGCCTGCTGGCCGGCGAGCGCGTGAGCTATTTCGGCAAGCACATCAAGGTGGAAGACGCGCATCTGCTGTTCCCGCCGCAGCAGGCGAACGGCCCGGCGCTGTATTTCGGCGGCTCGTCGGCGGCGGCGAACAAGGTCGCGGCCGAGCATGTCGACAAGTACCTCACCTGGGGCGAGCCGCCGGCGGCGGTGGAGGCCAAGATCAAGGAGGTGCGCAAGCTCGCCGAGGCCGAGGGCCGGAAGGTGAGCTTCGGCATCCGCCTGCACGTCATCGCCCGCGAGACCGACGCCAAGGCGTGGGAAGCGGCGGAGGACCTGATCCGTTATCTCGATGACGACACCATCGCGGCGGCGCAGAAAGTGTTCTCCCGCCTCGATTCGGTCGGCCAGTCGCGCATGTCGGCGCTGCATGGCGGGCGGCGTGACAAGCTTGAGGTGAGCCCGAACCTGTGGGCCGGTGTCGGGCTGGTGCGCGGCGGGGCCGGCACCGCGCTGGTCGGCTCGGGCGAAACGGTGGCGGCCCGCATCCGCGAATACGCCGATCTCGGCATCGACAGCTTCATCTTCTCCGGCTACCCGCACCTTGAAGAGGCGTACCGCGTGGCGGAGCTGGTGCTGCCGCGCCTGAAGCTCAACCACGCCCTCGCCCACGGCCCCGGCAGCGTCAACACCGGACCGTTCGGCGAGACCATCGCCAACGACTACCGCCCCGCCACCCGCGCCTCGGCTTCGTGAGCGCGGCGTAGAGCATTTCCGAGCGGGATCCCGGTTCGCGCGCGACACCCCCATCGGGCAAGAGCCAGAACCTTCGCCGAGCGCGCATCGGTGGAGGTCGACGCTGGTTCGTCGATGAAGCGCACATCCTGACATCTGCCGGCGTTCCCTTGGTAATGGACCGCGGCCGGCATCTGCTCGGCGGCGCACGCAGCCTCGCAGAGGCCACCGTCCATTGCCGCTTTCCCGATGGCCATGCCCGGCGCAAGGCGTTCCGCAAGCAACTGGCCTCATCCCGACGCCATGGCTGGCTCGGCAGATCTTGAGCTGCAGAAACCGCATTGCCCTGCATGTGCGGCTGATGCTCGCCATTAGCCGGCAGCGGGCTTCAATGCGCCATCGCGGCACTCGCCATGACAGCGCCGTGGCCCACAGCTTCCCCAACGGGCTCACACACGAACGTGCACAGCGACCAGGGATAACGACGGCTTTCATTCAGCCTGGCAAACATAACCGAATCCATCCGGAATCATTCGGGTCAATAAAGAGAGATTTTTCAGAGTTTTAAAACCTGTATAAACAAGTTCTCTCTTTTTAATGATTAAAATGTAAGTCTATACTGACAGATTTACCACACATGACTCACTTGTTCCGGAGCAATCCGAATTAGACTCCCGCGATAATTGACTCATACTTTCCATCAACCTAATCCCCTTGTGCCTGCATGAGAGCGAGCCGTGACGGCGCCGCGCGACGCAACCGAGTTTGGGGATTTTCCGATGGCGACTTTTTCTCGACGTCCCACCACACGCGTTCTTGGCTGGGGCGTGTCCCTGCTGGCGCTGATGACCGCGGCGCCCGCCATCGCGCAGCAGGCCTCCACCGCCGCCGTCGTCGAGACCGGCGAATTCGTCGAGCTGGACCCGGTTACGGTGATCGCGAGCCGTGGCACCACGGAAAGCTGGATCGACACGCTGGCCCCGGTCAGCGTGGTGCGCCCAGCCGATCTTGAGCGGATGATGCCGACCCGCGCCGAGGACCTGTTCCGCGGCATGCCGGGCGTCACCGCCATCCAGAACGGCAACTCCGCCCAGACCTCCATCAATATTCGCGGCCTTCAGGATTTCGGCCGCGTCGCGGTGTTCGTCGACGGTGCGCGCCAGAACTTCACCCAGCTCGGCCACGCCAATGCCGCCGGCTCGTTCTTCCTCGAACCCGGCCTGATCGCGGATGTCGACGTGGTGCGCGGCCCGGTCTCGAACATCTATGGCTCCGGCGCCATCGGCGGCGTGGTCGGGCTGCGGACCAAGGATCTCAATGACATCCTGATCGGCGACAACATCTGGGGCGTCGAGGCCGATGCCGAGGGCGCCACCAACGGCCCCATGGGCTACGGCTCGCTGCTCGCGGGCTCCAAGGTCGGCGAGAATGTCGATGTCTTCCTCGGCGGCACCTACCGCAACCAGGACGACTATAAGGACGGCAATGGCGACACGGTCGACGGCACCGGCTACGAGACCTGGACCGGCCTCGCCAAGCTCACCGTCCGCCCCGCCGATTTCCACGAGGTGAAGCTGTCCGCCCTCAACTATGAGAGCCGCTACACCACCAGCAGCGAAACCCCGACCCCGTCCACGACCCAGTATGGCACCACCGTCGCCAACCGCATGGTGACGGCCCAGTGGAACTACTCGAACCCGGACGACAGCCTGTTCGACTGGCGCAGCGAGGTGTACTGGAACCAGGTCGATCAGGACCAGACCAAGGTGGCCGGCAGCAACACCAGCACCGTCACCGGCCCGCTCGGCGCGACCCGCAACTTCACCATCGACACCACGGGCTTCGACGCCAACAACACGTCGCGCTTCGACTGGGGCGCGGTCGAAAACGCCGTCACCTATGGTGGCGACTATTTCTACGACGAGGTGAACAACACCGACGCCTATGGCTTCGGCGAGGGCTACAACCCTTCCGGCAATCGCGGCGCCGGCGGTGCCTTCGTGCAGTGGAAGGCCAATTACTCGACCTGGCTCGAAGTCATCGGCGCGCTGCGCTACGATGCCTATTCGCTAAATGGCGGCGGCGTGTCGTCGAGCGGCGACCACCTCTCGCCCAAGATCACGGTCGGCATCACGCCGGTCGACTGGCTGACCGTCTACGGCACCTTCGCGGAAGGCTACCGCGCGCCGTCCGTGACCGAGACCCTGGTCGCCGACGCGCATCCCGCGTTCTTCGCGGGCGGGCTGGCGCCGTTCACCTTCCTGCCGAATCCGAACCTCAAGCCGGAAATCGGCGAGAACAAGGAAGTCGGCGTGAACATCCAGAAGGATGGCCTGTTCGTCGCCAATGACCGCCTGCGCATCAAGGCGAACTACTACCAGAACGACGTGGAGAACTATATCGAGCTGCAGACCTTCGGCGCGCCGGCCTGCATCATGCGCGTCGGGCCGCGTTGCGTCGCCTTCAACCCCTATTCCTACGCCCAGTATCAGAACGTCGAGGAAGCCCGCCTGCGCGGCTTCGAGTTCGAAGGCCAGTACGATGCCGGCCGCTGGTTCCTGAACGTGTCGGGCCAGACCACGGAAGGCGAGGTCACGGCCGGGCCGGACGCCGGCGATCCGCTGTCCTCGGTGATGCCCGATCAGGTGAGCACCACCCTCGGTTTCCGGTTCCTCGACAACAAGCTGACGGTCGCCGCGCGCTGGACCGCCGTCGCCTCGGTCTCGGCCGAAGAAGCCGGCGGGGTCTACGAGCCGACCGACAGCTTCAACCTCGTCAGCCTCTATGCCGGCTACCAGCCCAACGAGAGCACGCTGTGGCGTGTTTCGGTGGAAAACCTGCTCGACGAACAATATACCCAGTACCAGAACTTCCTGCCGAGCGCCGGACTGACGGTCAAGGCGGGGCTTACCGTGCGCTTCGGAGGCGGTGCGCAGGTGGCGGCGGCGCCGCTGATCACCAAGTAAGCGGGTGCACGAGGAGCTTACGCATGAACGTCGCGACCAATGTCGAACAGCCGAGCCTCGCCAAGCGGCTGAAAGCCGCCTCGGCGGCGGTCCATGACGAGGTGGATCACGCCGTGATGGCGGCCCGGCCGTTCGCCAGCCGCGAAGCCTATGAGCGCTTCCTGCGCTTCCAGTATCGCCTGCACCGCCGGGTCGAGCCGCTCTATGCCGACCCCGCGCTGCAGCCGGTGTTGCCGGATCTCGCGGAGCGCTCGCGCCTTGAGGCTCTGGAGCAGGACTTCGCCGATCTCGGCCTGACGCCCCCGTCCGATGCCGCGTTCGGCCCTGCCCTGCCGCGCGAGCAGGCGCTGGGGTGGCTCTATGTGGTCGAGGGCTCCAACATGGGCGCCGCCTTCCTCGCGAAGGAAGCGGTGAAGATCGGCCTTTCCAACGATTTCGGCGCGCGCCATCTCGCGGGCCATGCCGAGGGGCGCGGCCTGCACTGGCGCAAATTCACCGCCGCGCTGGACGCGGTGGAACTGTCGCCGGAGCAGGACGCGGCCGCTCAGGCGGCGGCCGCCGACGCTTTTGCCCATGTGCTGGTTCTGGTCCGGCAAGAGCTGAACTGATCGACGGAGACCATCGGCCCCTGTCCTTGACCGGTGCCGAGCTCGAAAAGGCGCCGGGAGTTTCTTCCGGCGCCTTTTTCATGCCCTCAGGCTTCCACCGCCTGCGGAAGCAGAAACGGCCCGTCCGGCACTAAGCCTTGGCGCACCCGCACATCGTAGAGCCGGCCGATGCCATCCGCCGTCATCACCTCATGCGGCGTACCGGTACCGACGACCTTGCCGGCTTTCAGGGCGACGATGTCGTCCGCCGACATGGCCGCGAGATTGAGGTCGTGCAGCACCGCCAGCGCCCCCACACCCGAGGCAGCGACCTCGCGCATCAGCCGTACCACGAGAAGCTGGTGCGCCAGATCGAGATTGGAGGTCGGCTCGTCGAGCAGCAGATAGCCCGGCCGCTCGGCTCCCTCCAGCTGCATCAGCGCCCGCGCGAACTGCACGCGCTGCATCTCGCCGCCGGAGAGCCGGTCATAGGGTCGCCGGCCATAGCCCGGCAGGTCGACCTTTGCCAGCGCGCGCTCGATCCTCTCCTCCCCGCCCCGCATGTCGGCGGCGCCGATGGCGATCACCTGACCCACGGTGAACGGAAAGGCGACATGGATGCTCTGGGCGAGCACCGCGCGCAGCCGCGCGAGCCGTGCCGGCTTCAGTGTGTCGAGCGCCTGCCCCTCAATGACCACCCGGCCGGCCGCCGGCTTCAGTTCCCCGGCCAGCACCTTGAGCAGGGTCGACTTGCCCGCGCCATTCGGGCCGATCAGCACCGTGACCCGGCCGGGAGTGAGCGTGACACCGGCACTGTCGAGCAGGGTGCGCCCGCCGGCGCGGAAGGTGATCTCGCGTGCGCTATACATCCCGGTCATCCGAACAGGGCGGCGCGGCGGCGCACCAGCAGGCCGATGAAGAACGGCGCGCCGATCGCGGCCGTCACCACGCCGAGCGGCAGTTCCGCCGGGCTCACCACCGTGCGCGCCACCACATCCGCGCCGAGCAGCAGCGCCCCGCCGAGCAGCGCCGAGGCCGGGATCAGCACGCGGTGGCCCGGCCCGAGCGTCATCCGCACCAGATGCGGCACCACCAGCCCGATGAAGCCGATGACGCCGGCCACCGCCACCGCCGCGCCGGCCCCCGCCGCCACGCCGGCGATGGCGAGGCGCTTCGTGGTCTCGACATCGATCCCGACATGAAACGCCGCCGCCTCCCCGAGCGCCAGCGCGTCCAGCGCCCGGCCGAGCGGGCCGCAGATCGCGCCCATCAGCGCGAGGAAAGGCAGCATCGCCCACACCTTGGTCCAGGTGGCGCCTCCGAGGCTGCCGAAGGTCCAGAAGGTGAAGTCGCGCAATTGCTGGTCGGAGGCGAGGAACACCATCACGCCGGTTCCGGCCGAGGCCAGCGCACCGATCGCGATGCCCGCGAACAGCAGGGTCGCGACCGAGGTACGGCCGTCCTGCGTCGCGATGAGATGGAGCGCCATGGCGGCCGCCAGCGCGCCGACGAACGCCATCACCGGCAGGCCGAGAGCGGCGACGGCGGCCGGCAGCGCGGCGGCCAGCCCGGCGGCCAGCCCGGCGCCGAGTACGATCCAGATCACCGCGGCAAGGCCGGCCCCGGCGGAGATGCCGATCAATGCCGGGTCGGCCAGCGGATTGCGGAAAATGCCCTGCATCACCGCGCCCGCCATGGCGATCGCCCCGCCGACCATGAGGCCGAGCACGGTGCGCGGCAGCCTTATGTCGAGCACGATCACGCTCTCGCGCAGCGAGACGCCGGTCGCCACCTGCCCTGTCACGGTTCCGGCAAGAATGCGCGCAACATGATCGACGGGAATGACCACCGGACCGATGGCGAGCGAGGCGAACACCGCGGCGAGCACCAGCCCGGCGCAGGCCGCCAGGCCGATGATGCCGGCGCTCACCCGTCGGGGCGCCGCCGGCACGGCAAGCGTCGTCTGTCCCACGCGGCTATTCCGGCTTGGCGGCCGAGCCGGCCGTCCAGCTATGGGAGGGCAGCAGGGGCAGGTTGAGTTCGGGATAGACGGCGGCGGCAAGGTCGCGTGCCGCCTGCGGGGTGCGCGGCCCGAAGCCGAGCAGATAGCCGCCGTCGAGGCGCAGGAAACGCTTGTTCACCGCCGCCGGGGTGCCGGCGAAGGCGGGCATGGCGGCAAGCGCCTCGTCGGTCACGCCATGATTGCGGTCCTGCATCAGCACCAGAGCGTCGGGCTCGGCGGCGAGCATCGCCTCGTCCACCGCCGGCTTGTAGCCCTGCACCGCGGCCATCGCGTTGGTCACGCCGGCGAGGCGGAACATGTCGTCGGCCGTGGTGCCGGCGCCGCCGACCACCGGCGCCGCGCCCGAGGTCGACAGCACGAAGGTCGCCTTGCGCGGCGCGGCGATCTTGTCCCGCACGGCTTCCAGCGCCGTGAAATCGGC
Source organism: Ancylobacter sp. G4_0304 (assembly GCF_047501495.1). NCBI lineage: Bacteria > Pseudomonadati > Pseudomonadota > Alphaproteobacteria > Hyphomicrobiales > Xanthobacteraceae > Ancylobacter > Ancylobacter sp. G4_0304. The sequence goes on from NZ_JAZDRM010000025.1 coordinate 22,293, forward strand.
CGCGACGGCGTTCGCGAGTTCCTCGCCCTTCTCCGGCACGCCCATGATGTCGGCGATGAACCGGATGGCCGCGATGATGCCCTCGGGATCGTGGGCGCCGGGCACCGTGACGAAGGGGATCGACGCGCTCCTGAGCACCTTCACCGCGTCGGGCGGCCCGGCATTGTCCATGGCGATGATCAGCGTCGGGTCGACCGCCAGCACGCCCTCCGGCGACAGGGCGCGGATGTAGCCGACATTCGGCTTGGTCGCGAGCGCCTCGGGCGGGTAGGTGCTGCTCACATCCACGGCCACCACGCGGTCGCCAAGTCCCAGCGCGTAGACGATCTCGGTCGCCGCGCCGCCCACCGTGACCACCCGGCTTGTATCGCCGACGACATGCTGCACACCGGCCTTGTCGGTGACCGTGCGGGGCTGGGCCGGCGCGGCACCGGACAGCAGCAGCAGGGCCGCACAGGCAATGAGCAGTCTGTTCGCGCGTGGCTTCATGGTCGTCATTCCTTGAGATCGCCCCGGTTCGCGCATGGCTGGAACAGGAACAGGCTCAAGGTCAACACAATATTCCAGGAAGACCTATTAAATTAATTCGATCAATTCCAATGTATATCCTTGTTTATAATAAGTTTAGACTGATACACGCCGCCCGAAAAACTGGAGCATTCCGCCGGACGCCCCTCAATGACGACCGAACGCCACACCCTAATGCGCCAGGCGCTCGCGCAGGCGGGGGATGGTCCAGTCGAGGAAGCTCCGCACTTTTCGGGCCGGAGGATCGGCCGGCGCATGGAGCAGGTTCACCGGCAGCGGCGCCGGCGCGTGCTCCGCGAGCAGTTCCCGCAAGTCGCCCGCCTGCAATTGGTCCGCGACCTGGTAGGAAAGCACGCGGATGATGCCGATCCCGGCGAGCGCCGCCTGAATGGCGGCGTTCGTGGTGTTGACCGCGAATGTCGGGCGCGGCTCCACGGCGAAGGCGGCGCTGTCGCCCCGGTAGCGCCATTCCGGCGCCGTCGCGAATCCCTGGAAGCTGATGCCGTCATGTCGGGCGAGATCGTCCGGCTGGTGCGGCACGCCCCGACGGGCGAGATAGGCCGGGCTGGCGCAGATCACCCGGCGCACCGCACCGATGCGGGTCGCGATGAGCGCGCTGTCCGCGAGATGACCGATCCGCAGCGCCACGTCGACATGCTCGTCGGCGAGGCTGACCTGCCGGTCGGCAAGCGTCAGGCGCAGATTGATCTCCGGGTGCTCCTTGAGGAAATCGAGCGCGATCGGCAGCAGATGGCGCTCGCCGAAGGCGATCGGCGCCGTGACGTGCAGCCCGCCGCGCAGCGCGCCGTAATCCCCGGCGGCCTGCCGTTCCGCTGCCTCCAGATCCTCCAATATGCGGCGCGACGCGGCGGCAAAGGCGCGCCCTTCCTCGGTGAGGGCGAGGCCACGGCTGGTGCGCAGCACGAGGGGCACGCCGAGATGCTTTTCGAGATCGCTGACCTTGCGGCTGACCGTGGCCAGCGGGGCGCGCAGCCGCCGGGCCCCGGCCGACAGGCTGCCGGCCTCGACCACCGCGAGCAGCACCGACATCGCGTCGAGACGGTCCATGACACCCTTCCGAAATCTGAGAGGCTATCTATCAAAATACCATGATATCTACTTATTTTCGGATGGACTAGCCTCCCTGATGTCGGCGGCGTTGCAGCGCTCCGTCTGTCCATCGACCGAAGGGAGGGTGCCATGCCTCAACTGTCCCGCCGTGCCTTCGCCAGCGCCCTTCCCCTCGGCCTCGTTGGGAGCGGACTTTTCGGCGGCAGCCTTTTCGGGGGCGGCCTGATCGCCGGCTCCTCCGCGCCGGCCTCAGCTGCGGCTCCGCAAGTCGGTGGCGCGACGACGCCGGTCAGCGTGACGCCTTCTGCACAGATCCGCATCGGCCGCTTCACGGTCACCGCCCTGACCGACGGCTATGCCGACATGCCCTACACCTATTTTCCCGGACGCAGCGCGGCCGAGGTCGAGCAGGCGGCGCGCGCGCAGTTCACCGCCCGGCCGAGCGGCGTGCGGTTCCTGTTCAACCAGTATCTGATCGAGGATGGCGAGCACCGCCTGCTCATCGATGCCGGTCCGGCCGGCTCGATCGGCAAGACCGGCGCGCTGCCGGAAGCGCTGGACGCGCTCGGCGTGAAGCGCGACCAGATCGACGCGGTGATCGTCACGCATATGCATCAGGACCACATGGGCGGGCTGATCGCGGGCGGGAAGAACAACTATCCGAACGCCGAACTCTATATCGACCGGCGCGATGTCACCCACTGGACCGACCCGGCCAAGCGCAACGGGGCGCCCGACTATCTGCAGACCAGCTTCCGCATGGCGGACGAGGTCGTGCGGCTCTATCCGAAGCTGCAGGCGATCGACGGCGAGCGGGAGATCGCGCGCGGCATCTCCATCGTCGACCTCACCGGCCACACCCCGGGCCATATCGGCGTGCGGATCGAGGATGGCGGCCAGAGCCTCATCATGGTCTCCGACATGATCTTTCCGGTCGTGCATCCCGGAGCGACCGACGTGTTCTTCCTGTTCGAGCAGGACCGCGCGGCGGCCAAGGCGATGCGCGACCGCTTCCTCCCCCGTGCCGCGTCGGAAGGCGCGCTCATCGCCGCGACCCATATGCCGTTTCCCGGCCTCGGCCGCATCGTCAATGATCGCGGGGAGATGCGCTGGCAGGTGGCGGACTGGGCCTTGCAGGACTGAAGCCTCGGCGTGCGCCCCCCGCCGGGCAACTCGCGCGCAAGGAGCCGGGCGAGCTTCTGCCGCCCGGCATCAAAAGCGCACCCGCATCGAAGGCGCCGGCCATCGCATCACCGGCGACCGGCGCACGATGTTGTCGCTCAAGCCGCCGCTGGAGCCACCTGATCGGAAGCCACAGCGCGCCCTGCCCGCCCGTCATGCGGGGCGCTATCGTCCGCAGCCCCGGCCTCGTCTGAGCCGGCGACATGGCGCCGGTACGCGGTCAAGGCCGGCCTCGCAGCGGAGACCTCGCGCCAGCAAGGACCCATTACAGGACGCGCCACAGCCCCCCGCTTCAGTCGAACGCGCGGAAGCGCACCAGACCGTCGCGTTCGAGCTGGTCAGTGATGTGGTCGCCCCACCTCACATAGGCATCGAAATTGACGCGGCGCTCCTCCAGCGTCGGGGCGGGCGGCAGCGCCTCTCCGGCCACCAGCGCCGGCTGGTCGAGGCCGCTGGCGGTCGCGAGCCCGGCGTCGATCCAGCCCTGCGTGCCGCCCTCCAGCACATGGACCGGCCGGCCCGCCGGGGCGCGGAGATCGGCCGCGGCAAGAGCGGCAAGGCGCCCGTCCGCTGAGGTGAGGATCACCGGCCCGCTGCCCGGCACCGCGCCCAGCGCCTGCGGCAACGTCGAGCGGCGGGCGACAAAAGAGCCGGGCACGTAGCGGCGCTCGCGGAAATAGGGCAGCGCAGGTTCGAGGTCGATGAGCGTCGCGCCCTCCTCCTTGAGGAGACGCTGGGCCGCCTCGGGCGGGCTCGCTGCGATGTCGGGCACGCCACCGGCTAGCGCCGGCGCGGTCGGGCCGGTCGCGATCCGTTCGGCCGCCGGCGCGGCATAAACCAGCACATCCTCCAGCCCGAGCTGGATCAGCCAGGAGGCGGTGATGGTGGCGCGCACCGCGTCCTCGCCGTCGACCAGCACCACGATGCCGTCCCGCGTGCCGATGAAGCTGTCCGTGGTTTGCACCACCTGGCCGCCCGGCGCGGAAATCGTACCCGGCAGGTGCCCGCTCGCGAATTCCTCGGGCGTGCGCACGTCAAGCAGGTACAGCGAGCGGCTCCCCGCCGCCTCGCGCAGCCGGGCGAGTTCCGCGCCCTCGATCCTTCGCACGCCGAAGCGCTCGGCGATGCGGCCGGCCGCTTGCCGCGCCCGCTCCAGCCCCGTCGCGCTCGGCGGGCCGGCGTGTCCGGTGGCGCCGCGCCCCGGCTCCAGCCCGGCGATCAGCCAGGCCGATGTGCCGTTCTCCAGCGAGACGATGGGATTGGGCAGGCCGGCATTGCGCAGGGCCTGCGCGCCGAGGATAGCGCGGGTGCGTCCGGCACAGTTAACGACGATCGGCGTCTGCGGCGACGGCACGGCGTCGAAGATGCGGTAGAGCAGCTCGGCGCCCGGCGCGGCCACACCGCCCGGAATGCTGATATGGTAGAACTCGTCCAGCGGACGGGTGTCGAGGATCGCGAGATCGCCGCCCTCACGGATACGCCGGGCAAGCTCGTCCACGCCAATGCGCGGGGTGTGATAGCGCCGCTCGACGAACTCGCCGAGCGCCTTGCTCAAGGAATATTGGCCGGTGATCAGCTCGAAACCGGCGGCCGCCCAGCCGGCGACGCCGCCCTCCAGCACCGACACGTCGTTATAGCCGAGCGCGGCAAGGCGATGCGCGGCGCGCCGGGCAAAATCGCCGCCGTCCTCATCGCTCACCACGAGGCGGATCGACCGGCGCGGCAGCAGCCGCTCGACATGAAGCTCGATCTCGCTCAGCGGCAGCGGCACCGCGACCGAGACATGGCCGGTCTCGAAGCCGCCGCCCTCACGCACGTCGACCACGGCGATCTCGCCCGGCGCCCGCACCGCGGCGTGAAGCTCCGCCGGCGTCAGCGTCGCCACCGGCGGCTGTCCCGCAGCGGGGGTGAAGGATGCATTGGCGGTATGGAGCGTCATGGGGTCCCCCTCCGGGCCTGTCCCGGTCGCTGGAATAGTGGCGTGGACACCGAGCGTAGAAGGCCGCGCGGGAATTCTTTCCCGATTCTGCCGGCGCGCTTCAGGCGGATCGTCTCCATCGCGGGCCCGATCCGGTGAATATTTCCACGCCCGCCGGGGCACGATCCGGGATCGGAACTTCCTCAAGGAGATGTCGCCGCGTGCGCGCCCACCGTTCTCGTGTCCCGGTCGCGCGTCGGGCGGCTTCCCTTCGGGCGGCCGCGCTGGGGGCGCTGTGCGCGGCCTGGCTCGGCGCCTGCCCCGCGCTTGCGGAGCCCGCGCCGCTGCGCATCGGCGTCGCCCATGTGCCGGCGGCGGCGGACGTGCCGGCGGCAAGGCTCTATACGCCGGAGGGCGTCGATCTCGACCTCGCCAACGAGATCGGCCGCCGCCTCGGGCGCAAGGTCGTGCTGGTCGAGGTCAGGCCGGAGGGCACGGCGGAGGCCGTCACCTCGGGCCGGGTCGACGCGCTGGTGCTGCGGCTCGGCGAGGGACAGGAGTCGCCCGCCGCGCTCGAACTGGTTCCGAGCGGCTATGCCTCCGCCCTCACGGTCCTGATGCGCACCGACACCGACATCAGGCGCTGGGAGGACCTGCGCGGGCGCACTGTCTGCGCCGCCGCCGCCAATGGCGACGCCCGCCTCCTCGCCCACCGCCTCGGTGCCCGGCTGTCGGTGCAGCCCGTGCCCGCGCACTCGCTGATGCGGGTGCGGACCGGGGAATGCGACGCCGCGCTGCACGATGAAGCGACCTTGCGCGGCCTTTCTGGAGATCCTGAATGGAAGAAGTTTACCGCCACACTGCCCCCGCGCGACATGACGCGGCTGGTGGTCGCGCTGCCGAAAGCCGGCGGGGCACAGACCCAGACGCTGCGCGCGGCATTGTCGCCGCCACCGGAGCCGGGATTCTGGCGGCAGCGCCTGTCGGAATGGGCGCGGAACGTGGCGCTGGAAGTCTATCTCGACCAGGATGCGCCGGATTGCCACTAAGCCGGCGCGCGGCGCTGGCGACCCTTGCCCTCGCGACGCTGCTGCCGCGTCGCGCCACGGCGCAGGAGGCGCCGGAACAATTCGTGCTCACCACCCATGACGGACGGCGCCTCAGTGACCGCGACCTGAGGGGGGCGCCCTATGCGTTATTCTTCGGTTTCACCAACTGCCCGGAAATCTGCCCGACCGCGCTGTTCGAGCTGTCGCAGGTGCTCGGCGAGCTCGGCCCCGAGGCCGACCGGCTGCGTGTGTTCTTCGTAACCGTCGACCCCGAGCGCGACACGCCCGAGCAGCTCGCCACCTATATCAGCTCGTTCGATCCGCGCATCGTTGCCCTGCGCGGGACGCCGGAGGAAACCGCCAAGGCGGCCGCGGCCTTCAAGGCGACCTATCGCCGGGTGCCCGGCGAGAGCGGCTACACCATGGAGCACACCGCGCTGGTGTTCCTCGTCGACCGCGAGGGCCGCTATTTCGACCGGATCGACTATCGCGCGCCGCATGCCGAGCAACTGGCGCGGTTCCGCCGCCTGCTGGCCGCGCCTTGAGCACGAGGGCGCTTCGACCATCCGCGCGGCCGCGAGGCGTCGGCACTCCCGCCGCCCTCGCATGCCTTGCGCTCACATGCCTCGCCCTCACATGCCTCGCCCTCGTCTCCCTTGCCCTGCCGATGACGGGCGTGACCACCGGCGACGCGGAGGCGGGCACCTCCGTGCGCGCGCTCTACGCCCGCCCCGCCGCCGAATGGCCCTCGCCCGTGATCGCGCCCGGCATCGGCTTCGTCGAGCTCGGCGCGCTGGAACGCCAGCCGCCCGCGCCGGAAGCGCTGGCCCGGCTCGGCGAGCGGCTGTTCCACGAGCCGCGCCTCTCCGCCACCGGCGACGTGAGCTGTGCCTCCTGCCACCAGCCCGCCGCGGCCTGGGCGGATGGCCGCCCGCTTCCCGCCGGCGCGCCGCTCTCCGGCCGCAACGTCCCCTCGCTCTTCTCCAGCGCCTATCGACGCAGCCTCGGCTGGGATGGCGCGCGCACCTCGCTGCGCGAACAGTCGCTACGCCCGCTTCTGGCCCGGCACGAGATGGGCAATGCCGATCTCGCCGGGGTGGCGGCGCGGCTCCGGGCGATGCCGGACCTTGAAGCCCCGTTCGCTGCGGCATTCGGCGGGGCGCCGGTCGAGCCCGAACGGATCGCCGAGGCGCTCGCCGCCTTCCAGTCCGGGCTGGAACAGGAAACCCGCTTCGACCGCTTCATGCGCGGCGACCGCTCCGCGCTGGACGACCGGGAAATCCAGGGCCTGCACCTGTTCCGCACCCGCGCCGGCTGTGCGAACTGCCATTTCGGTCCACTGCTGACCGATGAGGGTTTCCACAATCTCGGCCTCTCGGCCGCCGGCGAGCCGCGCGAGGACTTCGGGCGCTACCGGGTGACCGGCCGCGTCGAGGATGTCGGCCGCTTCCGCACCCCCAGCCTGCGCCATGTCGCACGCACCGCCCCCTACATGCATGGCGGCCTGTTCCCCACGCTCGCTGGAGTGGTGAATTTCTACGACCGCGGCGGCGGCGAGCCGCCCACGCGCAGCGCAGCCGAGGCGCTGGCCCCGCTGCACCGGGCCGCCGTCCGAACCGACCCGCTGCTGCGCCCGCTCGCTTTGGACGCCACGGAGAAGGCGGCATTGGTCGCCTTTCTTGGGACGCTTTAGAATACTATTTATATAGATTATATTGACAATAACCGATGCCGGTGTTGACCTGTCGTTCTCCCGGCGGCGATGCCTGCCGCGCACACAGGGCGTACGATCATGAGCCAGCCGCGACAGCTTTCCCTGAACGTCTTCGTCTATCCCGGCGGCCATCACGAGGCGGCCTGGCGCTACAAGGGCACGGACGCCTCGCGTCTCCTCGACATCAGTTATTATCAGGAGCTGGCGCGGAAGGCCGAAACTGCCCGCTTCGACGCCCTGTTCTTCGCCGACGGGCCGGTGCTGGCGGACAATATCCGCTACGCATCGCGCTTCCGGGTGGAGCCCATCACCTGGCTGTCGGCCATCGCGGCGGCGACCTCGCATATCGGACTGATCGCCACCGCCTCCACCAGCTATTACGAGCCCTACAACCTCGCCCGGCTGTTCGCCTCCCTCGACCATATCAGCCAGGGCCGCGCGGGCTGGAACATCGTCACCACCTCGGTGGCGCAGGCCGCGCAGAACTTCAACCTCGCCGAACACCCGGTTCACGCCGAGCGCTACGACCGCAGCCGCGAATTCGTCGAGGTGGTCACCAAGCTGTGGGACAGCTGGGAGGACGACGCGGTGCGCGCCGATCAGGCCAGCGGCATCTATGCCGACGACACCAGGATCCACGCCATCGAGCATGTCGGCCGCCATTTCAAGGTGAAGGGCGCGCTGAACACGCCACGCACCCCGCAGGGCCGGCCGGTCTATGTGCAGGCCGGCTCGTCCGAGGAGGGCCGCTCCTTCGCCGCGCTCTACGCCGAGGCCATTTTCACCGCCCACCAGACGCTGCCCAGCGCCCAGGCCTTCTATGCCGACATCAAGCAGCGCGCCGGCGCGCTCGGCCGCCGGCCCGAGCACATCAAGGTGCTGCCGGGCCTCAGCCCGTTCATCGGCTCGACCCAGGCCGAGGCCGATGCGTTGGAGGAAGAGTTCAACGATCTGGTGCAGCCGGAATTCTCGCTGCACCAGCTCAGGCGGATGACCGGCGTCGACCTCTCCGGCTACGACCTGAACGCGCCGTTCCCGCGCCACCTGCTGGATCTGAACAGCCCCACCGCGACGGCAAGCCGGTTCCAGCTCGTGCTCGGCGTGATCGACCGCGAGCGGCCGACCATCCGCCAGCTCATCAACCGGCTGGCCGGGGCGCGCGGCCATTTCGTGATCGCCGGCCCGCCGGAGCGCATCGCCGACGAAATCCAGCTGTGGTTCGAGAACGGCGCGGCGGACGGCTTCAACATCATGCCGCCCTGGCTCACCGGCGGGCTCGACGCCTTCGCCGAGCATGTGGTTCCGATCCTGCGCCAGCGCGGGCTGTTTCGCAGCGAGTACAGCGGCACGACGCTGCGCGACCATTACGGCCTGCCGCGACCCGAGAGCCGCTTCGCCGACGGCGTCCGCGCGAGCGCCTGATGTCCGCGCGCACCGACATCCCCGCCGCCCGGCGCGTCGTCATCATCGGCGGCGGCTTCGCCGGGGCGGTCACGGCCCTGCATCTCATCGCCGAGGCAACCGAGCCGCTGGAGCTCACCATCGTCGAGCCGGCGGCCGCACTGGGTCGCGGCATCGCCTACGCCACGACCGAGCCCGAGCATGTCGTGAACGGCCTCGCCGGCAGCTTCGCGCTCGATCGGGAACGGCCGGAACGCTTCCTGCGCTGGCTGGAGGACAGGGTCGCGGCGGGGGAATGGACACCGCCCGCGGGCGTCGCGATCGCGGCCTCCTCGCCCCCGCGCGCCCTCTACGGCGCCTATGTCGCACAGGAGCTTGAGGGGACCGCGCGCCGGGCCGCCGACCGCATCGTGCTGGCTACGGGGCTGCACCGGCGGGAGACTGCTCTCGGTGCCGGGCTCGACGCGCATCCCGGCTATGTGCGCGACGTGTTCGCCCCCGCTGCCTTCGGCGATCTGTCCCGAGCCGCGCATGTGCTGATCCTCGGCACCGGCCTCACCATGCTGGACGCGCTGATCAGCGCGGAACGTGCCGGGTTTCGCGGGCACTACACCGTGGTGTCGCGCCGCGGCCTGCTGGTGGAACCGCGCCGGGACGTGCCGGCCTGGCCGGGCATTTCCGGCGACGACCGGCTGCCGGCGACGGCAGGCGAGGTGCTCGCCTGGGTCCGGCGCGAGCGCCGCGCAGTGCGTGAGGCCAGCGCGGACTGGCAAAGCCTGCCACCGCTGTTCCGCGCGCGCACCGCCGCGATCTGGGCCGGGCTCGACGACGGCGAGCGCGCGCGGCTGCTGAAGCGGCTGGTGCCGTTCTGGAATCTGGCGCAGCACCGGGCCGCGCCCTCCTCCTATCGCTGGCTGGAACGCGTCAGGGCGCAGGGGCGACTGACCGTCCTCGCCGGCACTCTCAGCCGCATCGAGGCCGACGACCGGAGCCTCGGGGATTCGCGCCTCAGGGCGCTCATCCGCCCGCGTGGCGCGCGCGAGCTGCGGACGGTCGAGGCCGACCGGGTGCTGAGCGCGCTCGCCTACGAGTTCGACTGGACCCGCCTCGACGATCCGCTGGTGCGCCGGCTTCTGGCGCGCGGCCTGGTGACGGCGCATCCCCTGAGGCTCGGAATCGCCGCCGATCCGTCGAGCCTCGGCGTCGTCGGAGCCGACGGCACCCCCTCGCGGCACCTTTTCGCCATCGGCCACCCGTTGCGCGGTGCGCTTTGGGAAGCCTCATCGATCCGCGAGCAGTTCGATCAGGCGCAGCGTTTTGCCCGACAGCAGTTCGCCGGCCGCGCGCATCCGAGCGCCACGCCGGCGCCGCGTGAAACGGCCCGCCTCATGGAGACGACACAATGAACGAAATCACCCCGAACGAACATTTCCACGGCCGTGCGGTCGACGCGCAGGCCGCACTGACGCGGCGCTACCGCGAGCCGGTCGCCGCCGCCAGCACGCCGTGGAACGGGACGCTGGCCAGCCAGCTCAACCACCGTTCGGTGCGCGCCTTCTCGGATAAGCCCCTTCCGGAAGGCACGCTCGACGTACTGGTCGCCGCCGCCCAGTCGGCGCCCAGCTCCTCGAACGTGCAGGCCTGGAGCGTCGTCGTGGTCGAGGACGCCCAGCAGCGCGCCCGCCTCGCCCGCATCGCCGGCGGCCAGAAGCACATCGTGCAGGCCGGGCTGTTCCTGGTCTTCGTCGCCGACCTGTCGCGCGTGCAGCGCCTCGCCGATCGGGCCGGCGTGACCTCGGAAGGGCTGGATTATACCGAGAGCTTCCTCATCGCCTCCATCGATGCCGCCTTCGCCGCGCAGAACGCGCTGGTCGCGGCGGAATCGCTCGGGCTCGGCACGGTCTATATCGGCGCGCTGCGCAACAATGCCGAAGAGACCGCCGAGGTGCTGCGCCTGCCGCCGCGCTCCTTCGCCGTGGTCGGCCTCGCCATCGGCTGGCCCGATCCGGCGGTCGCCACCGACGTGAAGCCGCGTATCCCGCAGGCGGCGCTGGTACACCGCGACGCCTACTCCATCGCGGGCGAGGAGGAAGCGCTGGCACGGGCCGACCGGCACAGCCTCGCCTTCCGCCGCGAGCAGAATCTCGACCCCAAGGGCTGGACCGCTCTGGCGATCGAGCGCCTGCATTCGGTTGCCTCGCTCAAGGGCCGCCATCTGCTGCGCCGCCAGCTTGAGCGGCTCGGCTTCCCGTTCAAGTGATATCCCGCCCTTCGGCGGCGCCGGCCGCGCTGCCGAAGGGTCATCGGGGGCGGAGCCATTGCATGGACAAGATCGATCTCAAGATTCTGCGCATCCTCCAGGCCGATGCATCCAAGCCGGTCGCGGAAATCGCACGGCTGGTGAACCTGTCGCAGACGCCCTGCTGGAACCGCATCCGCCGCATGGAGGCCGAGGGCGTGATCAAGGGACGCGTCGCGCTGGTGGATTCGCGCAAGGTCGGGCTCGGGCTCACCGCCTTCGTCGCCGTCGAGGCACAGAACCACAACCGCGAATGGGCGGCGAATTTCCGTCGTCTGGTTCAATCCATGCCGGAAGTGATGGAGTCCTATCGCATGGCCGGCGACGTCGACTATCTGCTGCGGGTCGTGGTGCCCGACATGGAAGCGTTCGACGCCTTCTATAATCGGCTCATCGATACGGTCGCGCCCAAGAACGTCACGTCCCGTTTCTCGATGGAAACCGTCTCCTCCCGCACCGTGCTGCCGCTCTAGGGCCGCGGGAAGCTGTCGAAGACATTAGCGCACACCTCAGGAACAATGAGTCCAAACCGGACATGAAATAGAGAATAAATATCCGATATCCGCGCACTCCGAAGAGGACATGACGTTCCCGTTCGTAAATCTCCCCACTACTCTCAATGCGATCAACCCTGTTGCATTCGATGGAGAGCGACGTGAAGAACTGGTCTGGTTCGGCGAGCGGTTTTGACTTTAGAGGCCTTGCCGCTCGTGCCCTTGCCGCGGCGGCCGTCGCGGCGACGATGACAGGAGCGGCGGCGGCGAAGGAGCCGCTGACCTTCATCAACCTCCAGCACAATCCCTGGACCGTGGTCGCCAAAGAGAAGGGCATTTTCGCCGAAGAGTTCGGCAAGATCGGCGTCAATGAGGTCAATCTGATCGCCACCGGCGCCGCCGAGCTGTCGGGCGCGGAATCGGCGGGCCTTAATCGCGGCTCCATCGCCATCGCCCAGCGCATGCTCTATCCCGCCACGGCGCACCGCGCCAACGGGCTGGACGCCGTGGTGGTGTGGGTCTCCGAGCCGTCGAACAAGTACCGCACGCCGTTGCTGGCCCGCGCGGACAACAGCGAGATCAACTCCATCGCTGACATGGAGGGCAAGACCTACGGCTCGAACCGCATCGGCTGCTCCTACACCTCGGTGTTCGAGGCGTTCGACGCCGCCGGGCTGCCGCTCGACACCCGCCTGCGCCAGGGCAAGATCCGCTACCAGGGCGTCGAGAACAACGGTGCGCGCAACGCCGCGCTGCTGAGCGGTGCCGTGGACGGTCTCGCCACCCATATCGGCAACAATTCCGGCGCCGCGCTCTATCTGTCGGGCAAGGTGAAGATCGTGGGCCGCACGGTCGAGAAGGGCAATTATGAGAACGGCGCCGGCCGTGTCTCGTTCTTCGCCATGCGCGACTTCGCCGAGGCCTATCCCGAGGCGGTGAAGGCCTTCCTCATCTCCTATCGCCGCGCCACGACCTGGATTCAGGCCAATGTCGACGAGGCGTCGGAGATCATCGCCAAGGGCACCCGCGTGCCGGTCGAGATCGCGAAGTTCCAAATCGTCGATCCCTCGGGCTACGAGTTCATCGCCGGCGACACCTCCGCCGACAATGTGCGCAAGGCCATCAGCGAGTTCCAGGACTGGTACATCGCTCATGGCGACGACGTGTTCGTCGACCGCAAGCTGAGCCAGGATCAGATCGCCCAGTTCGTCGACGCCAAGTTCTTCAAGGGCGGCGCGTACTCGATCTACTGACCCAGCAACGCGCCCGGCGCATCGCGGGCGGCAGATGCCGCTCCGCGATGACCGCGGCCGCATGACAAGGCGAGCCGGCATGACCGACGCAACCAACATAAACATCGGCGCCCCGCGCGCCTCCTTCGGCATCAAGCCGAAACAGGCGGCGAAGACGCGCGCGCGGCCCAGCCAGGGCATCCCCTATATCGGCATCGTCCTGCCGATCGGCCTGCTGCTCCTCTGGTCGCTCGCCGCCCAGCAACAATGGGTGCCGCCGGTGTTCCTGCCCTCGCCGCTGGCGACGGCGGAAGCCTTCGTGACGATGGTGCAGCGCCAGCAGCTTCACAGCGACTTCCTGCGCTCGATCAACATCGTCTCCCAGGCCTTCGTCTACGGCTCCGTCGCCGCCGTCGTGCTCGGCATCGCGGCGGGACTCTCCAATAATGTCGAGCGGTTCTTCGGCCCGACCTTCGACAGCATCCGTCACATTCCCGGCGTCGCGTGGCTGCCGCTCATCGTGCTGTGGCTCGGCCTCGGTGCCCCGGCGCAGATCCTCGTCATCGCCAAGTCGGTGTTCTTCCCGGTGTTCCTCAACACGCTGCAGGGCATCCGCAACGTCGAGAAGAGCCATGTCGAGCTCGCCAGCGTGCTGACCCTCACCCGCGCGCAGCTGGTGCGCCGGGTGGTCCTGCCGAGCGCCGTGCCGAGCATCATGGTGAGCCTGCGCTACGCCGCCGGCGTCGCCTGGGCGCTGGTGGTCACCGCCGAAGGGCTGAGCGGGCAGGAAGGGCTCGGCTACCTGATCTTCCGCGCGCAGAACCTCCTGCTCACCGACCAGCTCATCGTCTGCATGGTCATCATCGGCCTCGTCGGCTTCACGATCGATCGCCTCATGCTGCTGCTCCAGAAGTTCGTGCTGCGCTGGAAGCAGGGCTTCGAGGGCTGACGCCTCCCCCATTTTCTCACAAGGAACGCCGCCATGACGATTGCCGTCACCCCCTCGATCGAGACCTCGGCCCAGCCGCTGCTGCGCGAGCTGCTCTACACCATCTGCCCGGTGCTGGTGGCCTCCAATGTCGCGCTGGAGCTCGGCTGGATCCATGACGAGCTGGCCCGCGTCGGCGCCCGCCCGACCTATCTGCGCTCGGCGGCCTCCGACACCGACTGGCCCGCGCATTACAGCCACGCCTCCCACCGGCTGATCCGCGACGGCGGCAACAGCCCCGCCATCTGGTCGAACGCCGACATCCGCCCGACGGTGCTGGTCGGCCTCACCCAGGCCCAGCCGGCCGGCAAGATCGTGGTGCGCGCGGATTCCGGCGTTTACCGCGTGGCCGACCTCAAGGGGCGGCGCATCGCGATCTACAAGAGCCAGCGCAACGAGAAGATCGATCACCGGCGCGCCACCACCGAGCACGGCATTCTCGCCGCCCTCGCCCTGCACGGGCTGGAGCGCGGCGATGTCGAGTGGGTCGATATCGAGGACGCGGACGCCCACGCCGAGGCGGCCGCGGAGACGCCGGCCGGCATCTGGGCGCAGCGCCGCGCCACGCGGATCGACACCAGCACGCTGGAATCGCGCGCGCTCGATGCCGGAAAGGTCGATGCGCTCTACGACTATTCCATCGGGGTGACGAGCCAGCTGGAGGCGACCGGCCGCTTCAAGGTGATCGACGACCTCGACCTCTACCCGGACTGGACGCTGCGCATCGCCAATGCCCCGCGCACGCTCGCGGTCAGCCGCGAATTCGCGGAGCAGAATCGCGACGTCGTGGTGGCGTGGCTGCGGGCCGCGATCCGCGCCGGGCGCTGGATCAACGCCAATCCCGAGGCGGCGGCGGACATCTTCTTCCGCACCACGATCTATGCCGACCGCGACGCGATCGCCAAGGTGCTGCGCGGCTACGACCTGGTGCCGAACCTGTCGGCGCAGAACCTGTCCGGCCTCGCTATCGAGAAGACGTTCCTGCACGACCACCGCTACATCGCCAATGATTTCGACGTGAATGCGTGGGCCGACCCCTCTTATCTCGACGAGGCCCACGCCTCGCTGCGCGCCGGTTGAGGGGGGATCGCCACATGGCTGACATTCTGGATCGCCCCGCGCCCGCCGCCACGACGCCCGCCCCGACAACGGCCACGCGCCAGGCCTGGTACACGATCTGCCCCACTTTCGTCGCCTCGAACGTGGCGCAGGAATTCGGGTGGATCGAGGAGGAGTTGCGCAAGGTCGGGGCCAGCCTGTCCTATCTGCGCGGGCTGCCGGTGGAACAGGGCTACCTCCCCCATTTCAGCCACCGCTTCGAGCACCTGTTCCGCGACGGCGGCAACATTCCCTCGATCTGGGCCAAGGCTGACAATGTCGACACCACGCTGATCGGCCTCACCGAGGCGCGCCATGGCGGCACTATCGTGGTGCGCGCCGACGATCCGGCGCCGCGCGTCGCGGCACTCAAGGGCCGCCGCTTCGGCCTCTCGAAAAGCGACAACCCGGCCAAGGTCGACTGGTGGCGGGCGACCTCCGAGCAGGGCGTCCTTAACGCGCTGCGCCTCGCCGGCCTGACGCGCGAGGATGTCGCGATCGTCGATATCGCGCAGGAGGATCGCGGCTTCGGCGCCGCGGCCCGTCCCTCCGAGCTGTGGGCGCGGCGCCGGGCCGATCTGGTGTTCACGCCCGAGGCCCGCGCGCTTCAGGCCGGCGAGGTGGACGCCATCTTCGCCAGCCATGGCCGCGCCCTCGGCCTGGTGCGCACCGGCAGCTTCAAGATCGTGGAGGATTTCTCGCGCTACCCGGACTGGACCCTCCAGGTCTCCAACAGCCCCTACGCGCTGACCGTCAACACTGATTTCGCCCGGGCCAACCGCGACATCGTGGTCGCGTTCCTGCGCGCCTCGGTAAGGGCGGCGCGCTGGCTGGCGGCCAATCCCGAGGCCGGCGCGTCGATCCTGCATCGGGTGACCTATCACCCGAGCGTCGCCGACACGCGCGCCGCCATCCGCGACACCGATTTCCTGCCGACGCTCTCCGAGCGCAAGCTGGCGGGAATCGACCGGCAGAAGGCGTTTCTGGTCGAGCGCGGCTATGTCCGGCGCGATTTCGACAGCCGCGACTGGGCGGACGGCTCCTATCTCGACGAAGCGCTCGCCACTTCCTGATCCTCGAAGCGACGGCCCGCCGCTGCGGCGGGCCGTCAGAACGGACGCAACATGACCTCTCCCGGCCATCTCGAAATCCGCGACGTCGAGAAGTTCTACGATGTCGACGGCCGCCCACTGAAGATTCTCGAACGGATCAACGTGAACGTCGCCGCCGGCGAGTTCGTCTCCATCGTGGGGCCGAGCGGCTGCGGCAAGTCCACCATCCTGCGCCTCGTGGTCGGGCTCGACGGCGACTATTCCGGCGTCATCAGCCTGCATGGGGC
Organism: Ancylobacter sp. G4_0304; assembly: GCF_047501495.1. Taxonomy (NCBI): domain Bacteria; kingdom Pseudomonadati; phylum Pseudomonadota; class Alphaproteobacteria; order Hyphomicrobiales; family Xanthobacteraceae; genus Ancylobacter; species Ancylobacter sp. G4_0304. Next base: position 38,606 of record NZ_JAZDRM010000025.1, read on the forward strand.
GCCGATCCGAGGCACGAGCCTCAAGCGCGGCATCGTGTTCCAGGACCACCGCCTGCTGCCCTGGCTGACGCTGGAGCAGAATATCGGCCTCAGCCTGGAGAATTCCGGCTGGAGCCGCGAGGAGAAGCAGCGCACCATCCGCGAGCATATCCAGCTCGTCGGCCTGCGCGGCTTCGAGAAGGCCTATCCCTACCAGCTCTCCGGCGGCATGGCCCAACGCGCGGCCATCGCGCGCGGGCTGGTCAACCGCCCGGAAGTGCTGCTGCTCGACGAACCGCTGGGCGCGCTCGACGCGCTGACGCGCCTGCGCCTGCAGGAGGAGCTGCTGCGCATCTGGCGCATCGAGAAGACCACCATGATTCTCGTCACCCACGACGTGGACGAGGCGATCTATTTGAGCGACCGCATCCTGGTCATGCACGCCAATCCCGGCCGCATCGTCGACGAGGTGCGGGTCGACCTGCCGCTGCCGCGCGACCGTGGCAGCGCGAGCTTCGCCGCCATCAAGCGCCGCATCCTCGGCCAGATGAGCGACTATGCCGTGCATGTGGAGGCGGCATGATGGCCTCCCGGACCGCCCGCCGCCTGCGCGCCCTGCTGGCCGCCGCGCTGCTGCTCGGCGCAGGGGCGGCGGGTGCGGTCGACACCCCGCCTTCCGACGCGCTGCCCGACCTCGCGCCGATCCGCGCGCTGATTTATTCCGGCGAGTATGAGAAGGCGGCCGCCGAACTGGAGACGCTGTCGAAAACAGTGCGCCACGCCGATGTGTTCAACCTGCTGGGCTTCAGCCTGCGCCATATCGGGCGCTACGAAGAGGCCGACAAATGGTATCGCGAGGCGCTCTACTACAATCCCGAGCATCTTCAGGCGATCGAGTATCAGGGCGAGTTGTTCCTGCAGACCGGGCGCCTTGAAAAGGCGCGCGAGAACATCGTCACGCTGAAAATCTTCTGCCCGAAAGGCTGCGCGGAGCTGGAGAAGCTTGAGAAGGCCTATGCGAAAGCGCAGGCCGGCGCCGCGACGAACTAAAGCCTTTCCGGTGAGAACCGGTTCACCGCAAAGGCTTTGGATCCTTGCCTTTTACGCATGTCCTGAGGCGAACCGAAATCCGCGCCGCTTGAAAATGCTGAGACCGCGTAGCGCTTCCCGCTTCATAGCGGATCAGGGCAGATACATGCCGCCGTTCACATGAAGGGTCTGGCCGGTGATGAAATCGCCGGTGGGCAGGGCGAGCGTGCGCACGATCTCCGCGACATTGCGCGGCGCGCCCTCATGGCCGACCAGGATGTGGCCACCGCCCGGAAAGGCGCCGCCCTTGCCGGACGTCGCTGAACGCGTTCCCCCGATCCGTCCCGGAACCACCAGGTTCGTGGTGACGCCCTGCGCCCCGAATTCGACGGCGAGCGCCTTGGTGAAGCCGACCAGCGCCGCCTTGGCGGTCGCCACATGCACGCGATGCGACACACCCGAATGGGCGCTGATTCCGCCGATGGTAATGATCCGCCCGAAGCCGTTGCGCACCATCGCCGGCACCGCCGCGCGGGTGACGAGGAAAGCGCCCTCCACGCACACGGCATAGACCGAGCGGAAGGCGGCAAGGCTCAGTTCCTCGAACGGGACTTCGCCGCGTATCGCCGCATTATTGACCACGATGTCGAGACGGCCCTCCTGCGCGAGGATGTCACCCACCAACCCCTCGACCTCGGCCTCCACCGTGATGTCGGCGAGCTTAGCGGTCGCGCGTCCGCCCTCGGCGCGGATCTGCGCGGCCACCGCCTCGATCTCGTCGCGCGCGGATTTGGCATGGACCACGACATGCGCGCCCTCGCGGGCCAGCAGCAGGGCGGATTCGCGGCCGATGCGCCGCGACGCACCGGTGACGAGGGCGACGCGCCCGGCGAGCGGACGCGGATCGGGAGAGCTCATGATGTTCCTGTGGAAGCTGCGCCCGGCGGCTGGCGCCGGCACATGTGACGCCTGATTGGAAGGGGTCGTGCGCACCCGGCGCACAGCGCGCGACGCGTGTGGACCGGCCGCGCACGGAAAAGGACCTTGCGCGCATCCGGCGCGCAAGGCGGGAGAGGAAGGGTCCTAGCGCGCCGGCGTCAGGCGATAGCCCGCGCTGCCGTCCTGTTCGATCTGGCCGGGAAGCTGAAGCTCCCAGTAGAGATAGGCCCGCGAATGCGCCGCGTTGCCGTTGTGCCGGTTCTCGTTCCAGAACAGGAAATCGATGCGCTCGGCATCGGCCGGGATGTCCGGCGAGGCGGCGACCGGCAGGCCGGCCTGCGTCCAGGCAGCAAGACCGCCCGCGAGCACCGCGACCTCGGCATCGGTGATCTCTGCCAGTTCGGCCGCCGCCAGCGCGGCAACGCCATCCTCCTCGCCGACCACGAGGAGCCGTGCGGGCGCTCCCAGCGTCGCCGCCGTCGCCGGCAGGCGCGGCCGGATCGACCAGACCGCGCCGGCCGGTTGCGCCGCGCGATAGGTCGCGCTGGAGGTCACGGAAACGATCGCACCCGAACCGAGCCAGGCGAGCGCCTGATCCACCGGAACCGCGTTCACCTGCGGCACTGCCGGCGCGGCGGCCGGCTCCTGCCGGGACGTGCGCGGCGCGGCGGGATCGAGGATCGCCACCTCCCAGCCGAGCTGCTTCAGCCAATAGGCGGTGATGGTGGCGCGCACACCGTCATCGTCCGCCAGCACGAGGCGCGCGCCGCGGACCGCCACCTGCGTGTCCAGCTTCTGGAGCAGCTGCCCACCGGGCGCCGAGCGCGCGCCCTCGGCATGGCCCTCGGCATATTCGGACGGCGCGCGCACGTCGAACACATAGGTCGTGCGGCTCTCATCGGCCTGCCACGCCGCCAGCTCGCTCTGCGAGAGGATCGGCAGGCCATGCTCGGCGACGAGGCGCGCCGCGCGCGCCTGCCCCGCCTGCCGCGCCGCGTCGGAGGGGGCGCCGCTGGCGCGCGCCCCGCGCTCCAGCTCGAAGCCGGCGAGGCGCCAGCCCTGCGTGCCGCCTTCCAGCGCGGCGACCCGGTTGGGAATGCCCGCGGAAATCAGGCTCTGCGCGCCCATGATGCCGCGCGTGCGCCCGGCGCAGGACACCACGACGAAGGTGTCGTCGGACGGGATGAGGTCGGAGATGCGGTGGACCAGATCGACGCCGGGCGCGTTGACGGCGCCGGGCACATGGAAGCGCTCGAATTCCTCGACGGTGCGGTTGTCGATCACCACCAGCCTGTCGCCGCTCTCGACGCGGGCCTTGAGCTCGGCGGCGCTGATATGGGGGGTGCCGAAGCTGTGCTCGACCACCTCGGCGAACGCCTTGCTGGGCACGTTCTCGCCCTCGAACAGCGGCCGCCCGGTCTCGCGCCATGCCGCGGCGCCGCCGTCCAGCACCCGCACATCGCTGTAGCCGAGCGCGTCCAGCCGCTGCTGCGCCCGCGCGCCGACGCCATCGCCGTCATCGACCAGCACCACCGGCACCCGCTTGCGCGGCACCAGGCGGCCAATGTCGAGCTCCAGCCGGCTATAGGGCAGGTTCACCACCAGCAGCGGGTGCAGGAGGCCGTACTGCCCTTCCTCGCGGACATCGATGAAGGCGATTTCGCCGCCGCTGTCGATCTGCGCGGCGACCTCGCGGGCCGACACAATGCGGGCCGGCGGCGGAACATGCGTGTTCATGCCAATTCCTTGGAAAGCGAAAGGGAGGGAGCGGGCCGCACGGCGCGGCCCACCGGAGCCGGGGCTCATTCGACCTTGATGTTCGCAGACTTGACGACCTCGCCATATTTGGCGAAGTCGTCGCGCACCAGCTTGTCGCCCTCTTCCGGCGTGCCGGCGACGACCACATAGCCCTGCCCTTCGAGGAAGGACTTCACCTCGGGATCGGTCAGCGCGGTGCGGAAATCGGCGCTGATCTTCTCCACGAGGTCGCGCGGCGTGTTGGAGCGCACGAAGAAGCCCTGCCAGCTCGCCAGCGCATAGCCCTTCACGCCCTGTTCCTGGATGGTCGGCACGTTCGGCAGCGCGGTCGAGCGTTCGGCGGTGGTGACACCGAGGCCGACGAGACGGCCGGCGCGCACATGTTCGGTCACGGCGGCGAGCGTGATCATCACGGCGTCGACATGGCCGCCGAGCAGGTCGGTGGTGGCCGGAGCGCCGCCCTTGTAGGGCACATAGGTGTATTTGGTGCCGGTGGCCTGGGCGAGCACCTCATGGGCGAGGTGACCGGCGCCGCCATTGCCCGGCGTGCCGACCACCAGCTTGCCGTCCTTCTCCCGGGCGAGCTTGAGATAGTCGTCGAGCGTCTTCACGTTCAGCTCGGGACGGACGACCAGGATCTGCGGATTGGCGACCGCTTCGGTGACGACCGAAAAGTCCTTGATCGGGTCATAGCTGAGCTCGGCGCCGAAGAAGATGGCGCTGAGCGGCACCTTGTCGCCGGCGACCACGATGGTCAGCCCGTCCGCCGGGGCGCGGCTCGCCTTCTCCAGGCCCAGCGAGCCGCCCGCGCCGCCGATGTTCTCGACGATGGGCTCGACGCCCCAGATCGCGCCGAGCTTGCGGGCGACGGTGCGCGTCAGCGTGTCGGAACTCGCGCCGGCGGAGGCGGTCACGATGACGGTCGGCGTCTTCGAGGGGTATTTGGGCGCCTCCTGCGCCACGGCCGCCAAGGGGAGCCCGGCCAGCGCCGCGACGGCGGCGAGAACCCTGAGGGAATGCTGCATTGATCCGCTTCCTGATTGAGATGGCGGGGATAATAAGTTTGACAAACCTAATGTCTAGTATTTTTATAGCCTATATCGTTTATCACTCAGGTGCCTTAATGTTTCCGTCCGTCCAGCGCGATCTCCTCACCGCGTCCATTGCTGCCGTCTTCGCTTCCGTCATGCTCTACGCCGGCTGGGCGCTGCCGCTCGGCACCGCGTTGCGCATGGGCCCGGGTTATATTCCGCGCCTCGTCGGCCTCAGCCTCATCGGCGTCGCGCTGCTGCTTCTCGGGCGGGCCGTGCTGAACTGGCGGCTGGACCGGCGCGGGGAAGCCCACCCGATGGCGGTGAACTGGAAGGGCCTCATCACCATCGGCGCCGGCGCGCTCAGCTTCGCCGTGCTCATCCAGCATTACGGCCTGCTCGCCAGTGCCGTGGCGGCGGTGGTGATCACCTCGCTGGCGCAGACCGCCCACAGCTTCATCGAGCGCTTCGTGGTGGCGGGCGTTCTGGCCGGCTTCTCCAGCCTTGTGTTCGTGGTCGCCCTCGAACTTCCGCTGCCGATCCTGCCGTCCTTCTGATGGAACTGCTGGCCAATCTGGGTTTCGGGTTCGGCGTCGCCGCAACCTGGGACAACATCCTCTATTGCTTCATCGGCGTCGTGCTCGGCACGCTGGTCGGGGTGCTGCCGGGCATCGGCCCGGCCACGACCATCGCCATCCTCCTGCCCGTGACCTTCGACCTGTCGCCGGTCGGCTCGCTGATCATGCTGGCCGGCATCTATTACGGCGCGCAGTATGGCGGCTCGACCACGGCGATCCTGGTCAACATGCCGGGCGAAAGCTCGGGCGTGATCACCGCGCTCGACGGCCACCAGATGGCCCGCCAGGGCCGGGCCGGCGTCGCGCTGGCGATCGCGGCGATCGGCTCGCTGTTCGCCGGCACGGTCTCCACCCTGTTCATCGCCGCCTCGGCCAGCTCGCTGACCGAACTCGGCCTGATGTTCGGCCCGGTGGAGAACGTCGCGCTGATGGTGCTGGCCATCGTCGCGGTGGTGGTCATGGGGCGCGGCTCGGTGCTCAACGCGTTGCTCATGGTGCTCATCGGCTTCGCGCTGGGCATGATCGGCACCGACGTGAACACCGGGCGCGCGCGCTTCACCTTCGGCATACCGGAGCTGCGCGACGGCATCGACTTCATCCCGCTGGCCATGGGCCTGTTCGGCATTGCCGAAATCCTGCGCACCCTGGAAGCGCCGATGCAGCGCGATGTGCTGATGCGCAAGATCAGCGGGCTGTGGCCGAAATGGGAGGACCTGAAGGCGTCCTTCATGCCGATCGTGCGCGGCACGGCGGTGGGCACCATCATCGGTATCCTGCCGGGCGCGGGCACGCTGCTCGCCTCCTTCTCGTCCTACATGCTGGAGAAGAAGATCTCGAAGACGCCCGAGCGCTTCGGCAAGGGTGCCATCGAGGGCGTCGCCGCGCCGGAGAGCGCCAACAACGCCGCCGCGCAGACCAGCTTCATCCCGATGCTGACGCTCGGCCTGCCGTCCGGCTCGGTCACCGCGCTGATGATCGGCGCCATGACCATTCACGGCATCTCGCCCGGCCCGATGGTGATGACGCAGCGCCCGGAGCTGTTCTGGGGCCTGATCGCCAGCATGTGGATCGGCAACGCGCTATTGGTGCTGATCAACCTGCCGCTCGTCGGCATCTGGGTTGCGGTGCTGCGCATCCCCTATCGACATCTTGTGCCGGCGATCATCCTGTTCTGCTGCATCGGCGCCTATGCGGTGAACAACAGCCCGGTGGATGTCGTGATTCTGGTCGCGGCCGGGGCGTTCGGCTACTTGCTGTCGCGCCTTGACTGCGATCCGACGCCGCTGCTGCTCAGCTTCATCCTCGGCCCGATGCTGGAGGAGAATTTCCGGCGCTCCATGATCATCAGCCATGGCGACCCGTCGATCTTCTTCGGCCATCCGCTCAGCGCCTCGCTGCTCGCCGTCGCGGTACTGATCCTGATTGCCAGCGCCCTCCCCGCGATCCGCCGCAAGCGCGACGAGGTGTTCGTGGAATAGCGCGGCGCGTCAGCCCGCCTTCAGCCGCTTGCGGCAGATATCGAGGATGCGGTCGGAGAGTTCCGGGTCGTCGCCGCAGGCGCGCGCCAGCACGATCGCGCCGACAAGGCTGGAATAGAGCGCGAGCGCCTCGTCCTGCGCCTCCTCGCGCAGGCCCAGCGCCGCGCCCAGCCGCTGCGCGGCGCGGCGTATGCCGCGGGCCATCGCGCCGCGCACCACCGGCGCCGCCCGCGCCGCCTCCGAACCGAGCGCCGCGACAGCGCAGCCGCGCTCGGGATGATCGCGATGCGCGGCGGCGATATAGGCGTCGACAAGGGCATCGACCGGCGCATCGGACGCCCGCGCCGTCTCTGCCAGATAGTCGGAGGTCGCGCCCAGCGCCCGCTCGATGATCTCCGCGACGAGTTCGTCCTTCGAGCCGAAATGCGCATAGAAGCCGCCATGGGTGAGGCCGGCTTCCTTCATCAGCGCCGGCACGCTCACCCCGTCAATGCCGTCCCGGCGGAACAGCGCGCCGGCCTTCTCCAGAATCCGCTCGCGCGTCTCCGCCTTGTGTTCCTTGCTGAGAGGCATGTCGCTCTCCTACTTTCGGCGGCTGCTCCGCGCCCGCCATCTTCCATTATGACCATAATATCAAATGATCAGCATCTTGCCATCGCGAAGTGGCGACCGACGCCCCTCACCCACCGGGGCCGCCGCCGCGGCGTCCGATCCGCGAAAGGCGAACGATGCGCTGGCCCCGATCTTCCCGATCATGATCCGGCTCACTTTGCTGATGGTGTCCCTCACCGCGCCGCTCGGGCTGGCGGCGTGGTGCCGATGCTGCTGTTCTTCCAGGTGCCGTTCGGCTTCAACGGCATCCTCGGGCTCATCGGCCGGTCCGGCATCCTGATGCGCAACACGCTGATCCTGATCGACCAGATCCACGTCAACGAGCAGGCGGGCCTTGGCCCTATGAGGCGGTGGTGGAGGCGACAGTGCAGCGGGCGCTGCCGGTTCCGGCCGGGCGATGCCCGGACCTACCCTGCGGCGTCCATCCCCGCGGGCTGAACCGGAACCGGCCCTGCCCTCACAGGCCCCCGCGCTCGTCTCCCGCGCGCGGGGGCGGCGCGGCCGGGGCCGTCCGTTCCGGCGTGAACACCCCGCGGCGGGTGAACGCGACGGCGGACAGGCACAGCGCGCAGGCCACGGCCGACGCCCCGATCAGCGGCGCCAGCCCGAACCATTCCGCCAGCCCGCCGATCAACGCGGCGGCCGCCGCCGGGCCGGCGCGGAAGATAAGCCCGTACAGCGCCATGGTCCGGCCGCGAAACTCGCGCGCGGCGAAGAGCTGCGCCAGCGACTGCATGCCGATATTGCACATGACATGACCGAGCCCGGCCAGCGCGATCAGCGCGATGGCGATCTGCCCGTGGCCGACGATGCAGAACCCCAGCAGCGCCAGCGCCATGCTGATGCCCGCGCCATAGGTGACGCGCGCCAGCGCCGGGATCGAGCGCCGGCGCAGCATCCACGCCCCGCCGGCCAGCGCGCCGATGCCCTGCGCGCTCATCAGCAGCGACAGCATCGCCGGCCCGCCGCCGAGCATCTGGCCGGCAATCGCCGGAAACAGCTCGGTGAACGGGCGGCCGAGCAGCGAGAAGGCCAGCACCATCAGGAAGATGGTCGCCACCGGCGGCGTGCGGGCAATGTAGCGGTAGCCGGCGACGACATCGTTGAGGAACGCGCCGCGGCTGGCGGCGCCCGGCCGGTTCAGCGCCGGGCGAAGGACGAGCAGCACCAGCGCCATGGTGCCGAACGCCCCGATATTCACCAAAAACACCATGGGCGTGGCGAAATAAATGATGATCGAGCCCGCCACCGCCGGCCCGACGGACCGCGCCACATTGAACCCGATCGAGTTCACCGCGATCGCCTGCGCCATGTGCTTCGGCCCGGCGAGCAGGCTCACCGCCACCATGCGCGCCGGCTGGGCGAGGCCCTGCCAGGTCGCATCCGCCAGCGCGAGCGCCCAGAGCAGCCAGATCGTCATCATGCCGGTTTCGGTAAAGGCGTAGAGCAGCAGCGCGACCAGCATGGCGCAGCCCTGCAGCAGCAGGTTGAGGCGGAACAGGTTGCTGCGGTCGACCAGCACGCCCGAGGACGGCGCGACCCAGAGCGCGGCGACCAGTTCGGTCAGCGCCATCGCCCCGACCCAGCCGACCGAATGGGTGAGGTCCCAGGCCAGCCAGCCGATGGCGAGACGCTGCATCCAGGTGCCGGTCGAGGCCACCGACTGCCCGATGGCGTAGATGACGAAGCCCCGGCGGCTGGTCTCGGCGTTCTCCGGCTGGGGCGCGGGCATGGACGACATCCTGAAGGCAACGCGCCCGGCGCGGCGCCGGGCCAGAGGAAACGGCCGGACGCACAGCCGGCAGGCACGGCAGACGGATCATGGCGCCTGCGGGCGGGCACGCACTGCGGCGCGGCGCGCGGCGTATGAGGCCCTTCGCCGCGCCGGAAAGCCATGCGCCCTCTCCCGCGACGGGGAAAGGCGAAACCGCGGCCGTCGTCCGTCCATCCACAACCGTGCGGGCGGGCGCGGGCACGCTGCCGTCGCTCATGGCGATGATCGCCTCGCGCCGCGAGCACGGCCAGAACAATGTGGTCCCGCGCGCATCGCCCGTTCCGTCCCGCGGCGCGGATCCTCGCGCGGCGCCCGCGCCGGGCAGCGTGAACGGCGTTGCGGGGCCAGGAGCCGGCGGCCGTCGAGCCGCGCGCCCGCGCTCGGAAAATAGCCACGCTGCAAACGAAGCGGGCAGCGCAGACCGGCGCGGCACGATTATAAAACAATTGTTCCGTAAAAATCGGCTGGCACGACGCTTGCTTGAGAGTGGCACATCCTGAGGCGAAAGGTGGAAAGACTGCAATTCCGATCAAAAGACACACTAAAGTTGTGCTAGCCGTGGCGCTCTCCTGGGGTTTCGCTCTCCCTACTCCAGTACTCGCAGCCGACAAGATAAGCATGGGTCTTGTTGTCGAAACGCTGGGAAATCCGTACTTCGCCTGTGTTACAGGCGCGGCGAAGGACGAGGCGGCCAAGCTCGGCACGGTTGATCTTACCGTTGTCGGCGCCTCCCTCGGAACCGATCTGGTCGGCATGACCCGCATGATCGATGACATGATCCAGAAAAAGGTCGATGTCCTCGCCTTCAACGCGCTCGATCCCAACGCGATGATGAGCACGGTCAAGAAGGCCAAGGATGCCGGCCTCAAGGTGCTCACCTTCTCGGACGACACCGCCGAGCCGGTGGCCGACCATTTCATCGGCGGCTTTCCGCAGGAAGGCGCGAAGCAGGCCGCCAAATACGTCGCCCGCAAGATCGGCGGCACGGGCAAGGTGGCGATCCTCGAAGGCGTGCCGGGCAACATGTCCTCCATCCTGCGCCGGCGCGGCGTCGAGGAGGGGCTGAAGGAATATCCCGACATCCAGGTCGTCGGCGTCTGGGCGGCCAACTGGGACCGCGCGCAGGGTTTCCAGAAGGCGCAGGACATCCTCACCTCCAATCCCGACCTCAAGGCCATCGTCGCGGTCAATGACGAGATGGCGCTCGGCGCGCTGCAGGCGGTGCGCTCGGCCGGCAAGGAAGGCAAGGTCGTCATCTCCGGCTTCAACGGCGTCGAGCAGGCGGTCAAGGCGGTCTATGCCGGCGAACTGGCAGCGACCGTCATGGTGTTCTGCCAGGAAGAGGGCAAGGAGCTGGTCCACACCGCGCTCTCGGTCATGAAGGGCGGCGACAAGGCGGCCTATCACGTCGACACCGGCACGGTGATGCTCGACACCACCAGCCTGCGGGCGGTCGGCTCCATGCTCGGCGCTCCCGCGGCGAAGTGAACGATGGAGCATTACCCGCCCCATTCGCTGGAGCCGGCGGCGGCCGAGCCCCCGGCACAGGATCGGTCCCGCGCGGGGCCGATCCTGAAGCTGCAGGCCATCCGCAAGACCTATTCCGGCGTCGTCGCGGTCGATGGCGTGGATTTCGACGTGCTGCCGGGCGAGACCCACGTCCTGCTCGGCGAGAACGGCGCGGGCAAGTCCACGCTCATCAAGCTGATCGCCGGCGCCATCGACAAGGACAGCGGCACCGCGCTGTTCGACGGCCGCCACCTCGACGGGCGCCTGCCGCAGCAACGCCGCGAGGACGGGCTGGCCGTGATCTATCAGGAGCTGAGCCTGGTTCCGGGCCTCTCCGTCGCCTCCAACATCTTCCTCGGCCGACCGATGAAGCAGGCGAGCCTCCTTGCCGCGCTCGGCATCGAGCCGCGCGGGCGGATGCTGGCCGCCTGCCGCGCGCTGTTCGCGAGCCTCGGCATCGAGATCGATCCGCGCGAGAAGGTGGAGAACCTGTCCATCGCCCAGCGCCAGCTCGTCGAGGTGGCGCGCGCCATGGCGTTCGAGTCGAAGCTGGTGCTGATGGACGAGCCGACCACCGCGCTCGGTCCGAAGGAGAAGGAGGCATTGTTCCGCATCATCGCGACGTTGAAGAGCCGCAAGGTCGCGATCGTGTTCATCTCGCACATTCTCGAAGACTGCCTCGCCATCGGCGACCGCATCACCGTGCTGCGCGACGGTCGGCTGATCAAGGTGTTCGGCAAGGGCGAGGCGGACGAGGCGGCGCTGATCGCCGCCATGACCGGGCGCGCCCGCGCGCTGCCCGCCGCGTCCGGCCCGAGGGCGCCGCGCGCGCCGGCCAAGGTCATCGAGGTGCGCAACCTCTCGGTGCCGAAGCGCTTCTCGAATGTCAGTTTCGACCTGCATGAGGGGGAAATCCTGGGTTTCGCCGGGCTGGTCGGGGCCGGGCGGACCGAAGTGATGGAAGCGCTGTTCGGGGCCGGGCCACGTCCGAGCGCGGGCGAGATCGTGCTGTTCGGCACGCCGGTTTCCCGCATGACGCCCGGCCGAGCGCTCGCCGCCGGCATCTCGCTCTTGACCGAGGACCGCAAGAAGCTCGGCATCATCCCGCGGCTCGCCATTTCGCAGAACATGGCGGTGTCCGGGCTCAACCTGCGCGGCTCCAGCCTGCGCAACCGGCTGCGCAGCCTCGGCGTGCTGGTCTCCGGCGCGAAGCTGCGCGCCTTCGCCCGCGAGATGATCGCCCGCCACGGCGTGCGCGCCTCCTCCGGCGAGCAGCTCATCTCCCATCTGAGCGGCGGCAACCAGCAGAAGGTGCTGCTGGCGCGCGCCATGGCGGCGCAGTCGCGGATCATCATCCTCGACGAGCCGACCAAGGGCATCGATGTCGGCGCGCGCGAGGAAATCTACGCGACTCTGCGCGCGCTCGCGGCGAATGGCGCCTCGCTCATCGTCGTCTCCTCCGAAATCCCCGAGGTGCTCGCCCTCGCCGACCGCATCGTGGTGATGGCCCATGGCCGCATCGCCGGCGTGGTCGAGCGCGCGGACGCGACGCCGGAAGGGATCCTCAACCTTGCCTTCGACCGTGAACCCGCGCGGAGCCCCTCATGACCGACCAAGCCGCCGCCCTTTCGCTGCCCACGCCGCTGCGCAGGCTCGCCGACATCATCAGCCGCAACGGATTGTGGGTGACGCTGGCGGTCATCGTCGCCGCATTCTCCTTTCTCGCGCCGAACTTCATGACGCTCTCGAACATCATGAACGTGCTGCTGCAATCCTCGAATATCGGGATCATGGCGGCCGGGCTGACGCTGGTGGTGATCTGCGGCGAGATCGACCTCTCCGTCGCCTCGCTGCAATCGCTCGGCGCCTGCATCGTCGCCATTCTCGTCATCAACATGGGCGTGCCGATCCCGATCGCGATGGTCGCGGCGATCCTCGCCGGCGGGCTGGCGGGGCTGGTGAGCGGCACCATCGTCGGCACCTTCGCGGTGCCGGCCTTCATCATCACGCTGGCGATGGACAGTTTCGGGCGCGGCATCGCGCTGATCATCACCAACCAGAACTCGGTGTTCGGCTTCCCCCAGTCGTTCAGCGTGTTCGGGCAGGGCTATCTGGGGCCGGTGCCGGTCGCCGCGCTGATCGCCGGCTTCGTGTTCTTCGTCCTGCACATCGTGTTGTCGCGCACGGTGCTTGGCACCAACATCTACGCGGTCGGCGGCAATCGCGAGGCGGCGCGGCTGGCGGGGATCAACATCTTCGCGGTCAAGGTCGCGGTGCTCACCATCAGCGGCCTGTGCGGCACCACGGCCGGCGTGCTCATGGCCTCGCGGCTGATGGCGGCGCAGCCGATCATGGGCATGTTCGACCTGATGGACGTGATCGCGGCCGTGGTGATCGGCGGCGCCTCGCTGCTCGGCGGCGAGGGCCGGATGCTCGGCACCATCCTCGGCACGCTGATCATCACCTTCATCCGCAACGGCCTGAACCTGATGGGCATTCCCGCCGACTGGCAGCTCATCGCCATCGGAATCATCATCGTCATCGCGGTGCTGACCGATTTCTCCAGCCGGCGCGCCAACGCCGGCTGACCGACATCCAGCAAACGTCAGGAAGGACAAAGCCATGCTTGGTCAAAGCATTGCAAAGGAGACGCTCGCCCCGGAGCCGCTGCGCAGCGCCGATCTGGCGGCAGCGGCCGAGGCCATGATCCCGCTGCTGCGGGAGACCTCGCCGCGCACCAATGCCGACCGGCGGCCTCCGCCGGAACTGTGCGCGCAGCTGAAGGCGGCCGGCTTCCCGCGCATGTTCCAGCCCGCCCGCTATGGCGGCGCGCAGGGCGCGCTCACCGACGGCGTCGACACGCTGCGCGCCATCGGGCGCGGCTGCGGCTCCACGGCATGGATCGTGGTGCAGAACATGATGCACAATCTGATGATCGCGCACTGGCCCAAGGAGGCGCAGGACGCGGCCTGGGGCGCGAGCCCGGACATGATGGCAAGCGGCATCCTCATCCCCGGCGTCGGCCGCGCCCGCAAGGTCGAGGGCGGCTATACCCTCTCGGGCCGCTGGCCGTTCGTCAGCGGCGTCGACGTGTCGGACTGGGTGATCTTCACCGGCGACGTGCACCTGCCGGACGGCACGGTGGAAGACCGCCATTTCCTGGTGCCGCGCGCGCAGGTCGAGATCATCGACACCTGGTACACGATCGGCCTCAAGGGCTCGGCGAGCAACGACGTGGCGCTGAACGAACTGTTCATCCCGGCGCACATGTCGATCACCATGGAGCAGCTCAAGGGCCATGGCCGCAGCCCCGGCTCGAAGGTGAACACCGCCCCGCTCTATCAGATTCCGCCCTATGCGATCTTCGGCTGCTACATCGGCAGCGCGCAGCTCGGCATCGCGGAAGCGGCGGTGGAGCACTACGTCACCCATGCCCGCAAGCGCGCCGCCACCATGTCGAGCACCGCCATGGCGAGCTACGTCACGCAACAGGTGAAGGTCGCGGAAGCACAGACCGCGGTGCGCGCCGCGCGCGAACTGATCTACAGCGTGGTCCGCGAGGTCGAGGCCCTGTTCGCGGCCGGCGGGCAGACCACGCTGGAGGACCGCACCCGCTACCGCGCCATGGCGACCTATGCCGGCAAGCTGGCGGCCTCCGCCGTGAACATCGTGGTCGAGGCCGGCGGCGGCACGGTGATCTATGACCGCAACCCGGTCTCGCTCTGCGTCTCCGACATGACGGTCGCCAACCGCCACACCACGCAGAACTGGGACGTCAACGCCTCGACCTATGGCCGGGTGCTGCTCGGCCTGCCGAGCGGCGTGCCGGCCTTCGAGGACTGAGCGTAACAGGAGCAACGGCCGGCCCGGCGCCGGCCGTTTGCCTCATAGCGATTGCGAGGACAGGGGCAGGCGCAGCCTCGTGCGGCCGTGCTCGGTGGAATTCACCTGCCAGTTCATCGTGGTGTGGCGGCTGGCGACGATGACGTCCTGGTAGAGCCGGGCGATCGGGTTGTCCTGATAGGTGCCGCGCGCGCCGGTAAGGTCCCACACCGCCTCGGCGGCCGAGCGGGCGAGCCGGCCAGCGAAAGCGGCGTTGCAGCGGTAGTTGGAACGCTCGATCGCCGAGAGCGTGTGGCCGCTCTGGGCGAAGTCCATCATCTCCTCGGCATCGGCGCGCAGCAGCGCCTCGGCGGCCTGCAGCGAGGCGGAAATGTCGCCCACCGCCATGTGGTGGGTGGCATAGGCCGTGGTCTCGGAATCCGACATCAGCGCCCGGCGCCGCCGCGACTGCGAGAGGAAGGTCTCGAACATGCTCTCGGCGATGCCGATCACGGCGGAGGCCAGCAGCAGGCCGAAGCTCATATGCGTCGGCAGCCGGTACATGGCGGAAGGGTTGATCTGCGCGCCAGGACTGTCGCCGCCCTTCATATGAGCGATGGCGAGCGACATGTGCTCGGGGATGAAATGGTTCTCCAGCGTGATGTCCTGGCTGCCCGAGCCCTTGAGGCCGATCGAATGCCAGGTGTCGAGGATGGTCAGTTCCCTGGTGGGCAGCAGGAAATAGCGCTCCTCGTCCGGCGCGTTGGCGCGCTCCACCATGGCGGTGACCATGCACCAGTCGGAGGCCTCGACGCCGCTCACCAGCGGCCAGGTGCCGGAGACCAGATAGCCGTCGCGGCTCGGCACCGCGCGCCCGAGGCGCGGAATGATGATGCCGCTGACCAGCGCGTCGGGCTCCTGCCAGATGCGCTCCTGCGCGGCGGCGGGCCAGCGCGCGAGCATGTAATTGTGCATGATGTACTGGGCGAGGCACCAGGCGGTCGACGGGCAGCCGCCCGCGATCGGGATCAGCACGTCGATAATGGCGCTGATCGGCGCCTCCGCCCCACCGAAGCGCACGGGCTGCAGCAGCCGGGCGATGCCGGAACTCTTGAGGTCGTCGCGGGTCTCGTCGGTCAGGGAACGCTTGGCGTCGGTCGCGTCGGTGCGGGCGCGCAGCGTCGGGATGAGATCCTCGGCGCGCCGGATGAGCTGGCCTCCCGTGGCGGCCGGATGCTCCGATGCCTTCCACCGATAGATTCCCGTCACATGCCTGCTCCTTGTGCGATGCCGGGCGTTCGCCGCGCCCGCGCCCGTACATGCAAGCCGCGCGCCTTTCAGGAGGCCGCGCCGCGAATATCGGCCAGCGGCGCCCGGGAAAACGACGTGCGCAGCTGCGCCTCCAGCAGGTCCAGCAGCATGTCGCGGCGCTGGGCGGTATCGGCGTCGGACGGTGCGGCGGAAGCGACCATGAAGCCGCCGAGCGCCATGGTGACGAAGCTGGCGGCGATGCGCCCGGCCGGAATGTCGGTGGAGAAATCGCCGGCATGCAGGCCCTGCGACACGATGCTTTCCACGCTCTCGGTCAGCCAGCGCTGGAGCCGCTGGAGTTCGGCCTGGATGATCTGGTCGAACGGCAGGCGGCCATAGAGCGCGATCCAGAAACTCGCGCCCGGCAGCTCGAACGCCTCGGGCCGGGTCATGAGTTCGACGAGGGCCTGGAGCCGCTGCTTGCTGGTGGAGTTGCGCCGCTCGATCTTGTTGATGGTGCGCGCGAACTTGCTGCTGGTGTCGCTGATGGCGTCGATGATGATGGCGCGCTTGTTGGCGAAGTAATGCGTGATCACCCCCGCGGAGACGCCGGCGACGTCGCTGAGCTCGCGGATGGTCAGGTCGCGCCAGCCCTGATTGGCGAGGATGCTGACGACAGCATCGATCACTTGGCGGCGGCGGATGACCTCCATACCCAGTTTCGGCATGCCCTTTGCGGTCTCCCTCGCGCGCAGGCCGGTGCGGCGGCCGAGCCGGCGGCCAATGCGGCGTACGCGGTAATAATGAGCGTTTCAACGGGCGAACGCCATTGTGTTTGATAGATCAGATGTTATAAAACGTTTGTTCCATTTAAGCGTCGGTTGCCGCCTATGAACGACCCCGCCTCTCCCGACCGCCCGATGCTCGCCGCCGCGCCCGAACGGCCCGGCCCAGCGGCGGAGAGCGACCGCGAGCGGTTCATCGCGGCCATGCGCCGGGTCGCCTCCAGCGTCAGCGTCATCACCACCATGACCGAGCGCGGCCGCATGGCGCTCACCGTCAGTTCCTTCCTCTCCATCTCCGCCGACCCGCCGCTGGTCGCGGTGTGCATCCACCGCAAGAGCCCGATGGCGGCGGCGGTGGATCGCTCCGGCATTCTCGCCGTGCATGTGCTCGCCGAGCATCAGGGCGATGTCGCCGACACCTTCGCCGGCCGCCCGCGGCAGGGCGCGCCCTATGACCTCTCCTGCACCGAATGGCTGGAGAGCGCGGAGGGCGGCGAGCCGGCGCTTGCCGGCGCGGCGATCTCGCTCGAAGGCCGGATCATCGGCGGCCACGATGCCGGCTCGCACCGGCTGTTCATCGCGCAGGTGCGCCAGGTCCGGCTCGGCGAGCATCCGCCGCTGCTGTACTGGGACCGCGCCTATTCCGCGCCCGCGAAGATCGCCTGACCGGCGATGCTCTCCGATCTCCTGAATCTCGATGCGCTGAATCTCGACGCGTGGACGCTGTTCCTCGCCGTGGTGGCGGCCGCGACCATCGGCCTGTCCAAGGGGGGGCTGCAGATCGCCAGCATGTTCGCGGTGCCGGTGCTCGCCATCGCCCTACCCCCGCTGGTTGCCGCCGCCACGCTGCTGCCGGTGCTGATCGCGGCGGATGTCGTCAGCGTCGTCGCCTATCGCAAATATGCCGACTGGCGCCTCCTGAAGGTGCTGCTGCCCGGCATGCTCGCGGGGGTCGGCGTCGGCTGGCTCACCGCCTCCTGGGTGCCGGTGCCGTGGATTATGTTCACCATCGGCGCCATCGGCCTGTTCTATTGCGTGCGCACCGTCCTCGCGCCGGCGCGCACCGCCTCCTCCACCCGCGCCGGCCTGTTCTGGAGCCTCGTCAGCGGCTTCACCAGCTTCATCTCGCATTCGGGTGGGGCGCCCTACCAGATCTTCATGGCCTCGCAGCCGATCCTGAAGCTGGCCTATGCCGGAACCACGGCGCTGGCCTTCGCGACGGTGAACCTCGTCAAGATTTATCCCTACTGGCGGCTCGGCGCCTTTGAGAGCGGGCTGTGGCAGCTCTCGCTGCTGCTGATCCCGGTCGGCGCGCTGTTCACCGCGATCGGCATCGGGCTGCTGAAGATCGTCTCCGAGGCGACGTTCCGCCGGGTGCTCGACGTCGCGCTGTTCGCCATCTCGGCCAAGCTTATGTTCGACGGCATCGCCGCCGCGCTGTGAGGTCGCTCGCCCGCTCGGGGAGACCCGCGCGATGAACGTCACCCGCCGCTTCGCAGCGCCGATCCTGCGCCGACGGCGCGCCGAAAGCGCCGAAAAATAATCTACTAATTGAATATATTTTTATTGACCCGCGTCGGCCAAGCTGGTGTGATGAGGATGTCCACGCTGCTGCTGCGCCTCCGGCCAGCCCGGCCGGCGTGATGAGCCCAACGGGCGACCATGAAGGGGGCGACCATGATCTGGACCTGTCGACGCCGCTAAGACGTCCTGACGACTTCACCTGAAATTTCAACGGCCTGTACGAAGGTGCCCTGCGCCTTCGCGGCCAGCCTGTGGACATTTTCCCATGACTGCACTTACCCGCCGCGGCATTCTCGCCGCCACGGCCGCGCTCGGCCTGCTGACCGCCGCCCAGACTGTCATCTCTCCCGCTTTCGCGGCCGATGTCGTGATCGGCTACCAGACCGGAGCGGACCCCGCCAAGGTTGCCCAGGCGGCCGGAGCCTATGAGAAAGCGACCAAGACGAATATCGACTGGCGCAAGTTCGACAGCGGTGCCGACGTGATCGCCGCCATCGCCTCCGGCGCGATCCAGATCGGCTATGTCGGCTCCTCACCGCTCGCCGCCGCCGCCAGCCGCGAGGTTCCGATCGAGACCATC
Organism: Ancylobacter sp. G4_0304; assembly: GCF_047501495.1. NCBI lineage: Bacteria > Pseudomonadati > Pseudomonadota > Alphaproteobacteria > Hyphomicrobiales > Xanthobacteraceae > Ancylobacter > Ancylobacter sp. G4_0304. Next base: position 57,255 of record NZ_JAZDRM010000025.1, read on the forward strand.
TATGTCGCCGCCCTGCTCGGCGACGCCGAGGCGCTGGTGGTCCGCAACGGCGCGGGCATCGAAAAACCCGCAGATTTCAAGGGCAAGAAGGTCGCCGTGCCCTTCGTCTCGACCACGCATTATTCCCTGCTGGCGGCGCTCAAGCACTGGGGCGTCGACCCCAAGAGCGTCGAAATCCTCAACCTGCGGCCGCCGGAAATCGCCGCCATGATCGATGGCCCGTGGCCGATTGTGGGAGAGGACCGGCCATCTGCCGAAGTCGAGCAGCTCATGAAGGCCAATCTGCTGCCGGAGAACCGCTTTCGGCCCGGCTTCTCGCCGACGCTGGTGAATACCGGCTCGGAATTGGTGCTGTTCGATGCCGGCAATGGCGCCGACGGCTTCGTACCGCCGCCGGTCGGCGGGTGGCTGGTAAAGTCGCTTCAAGCCGCAGGCTACAGCCCCGAGCAGGTCGATGTCGTGGTGCTGACCCACGCCCATCCCGATCACATTGGCGGCCTGCTGGCTGACGGCAAGCCAGCCTTTCCGAAGGCGCGCTATGTTATCGGCGGCCGGGAATACGACTTCTGGAAATCAGATGCCCCGTTAGCGGCTCCGAAGGAGAGCAACGAGTACAAATCAGCGCTGCTGTTTCGCTCGCATCTTCAGCCACTTGCCGAGCGTACGAGCTTCGTGAAACCCGACGAGCCTGTCTTGCCGGGCGTCACCGCCGTGGCCGCGTATGGTCACACCCCCGGACATCTCGCCTATCATCTGGAGAGCGAGGGGAAGGAAATGCTGGTTTGGGGCGACTGCGCCCATCACGAACTGGCCTCGCTCGCCAGGCCGGAGTGGCACGCCCTGTTTGATCAGGACAAGGAGATGGGCGCCACGACCCGCAAGAAGATCTATGACATGGTCGCAACCGGCCGGATTCCGGTCGCCGCCTATCACACCTCTTTCCCGTCGATCGGCTATGTCGCGCGCAATTCGGCCGGCGGCTACCGGTGGGTGCCCGTCAGCTACCAGCTGGATTTCTGAGGCATGTGATCGGGTTACGGGCTGTCTCGGACGGGCGCTCCAAGAGTGCCCCGAACTCGATAATCGCGCACCGGCGGGCCGAAATCGAGACGCCTGTTGGGGCATGCGCAGCAGCGCATGCCACGATGTTCAATTATTTCAATTAATTAGGCCAGAAGCTTGGTGGAGCCGAGGGGATTTGAACCCCTGACCTCTGCAGTGCGATTGCAGCGCTCTCCCAACTGAGCTACGGCCCCACGCTTCAGGCCGCGCCTTGTACGAGGGCGGCGGCCTTGCTGTCAAGGCGCCTTGAAGGGCTGCCCACACCCTGCTTCCGGCGGCCGGGAAATTGCCCGAAAAGCCGGCCTGCGCGCCCGTCCCGTGGCAATCCTTCAGCTCCAGCACGAGCTTGTTGTCGCAGCCGGCCGCAACCGCCTCATGCGCCTCCGCGCAGCACTTCAGCGGCAGTACCCGCCAGATCGCCGGGCGGGTGACGTGAAAGCCGTGGATGGCGAGCCCCCGTCTGACGGACGTCGCGAATCGCCACCTGTGAGCGAGCGAGAACTCGGCTGGGCACCGTCGCGCCGCGAGGCCAGGCTGACCATCGCGCTGAAGGACGGGCGCCGGCTGTTCAGGCACATCACTGCGGTACGCGGCACCTCCGACAACCCGATGCCGCGCGCGGAGGTCGTCGCCATGGTGCGGGAGCTGATCGCCCCGATCTTCGGCGAGGCGAAGACCCGGCAGCTCATCGAGACGATGCTTGCACGGCCCCGGCTCAGCGCGATGACCGACTCGGCGCGCTGCTGCGCGGCTAGGAGCGCAGCGGCCGGCCCCGGCCGTGAGGGAGAGAGTGAAGGGACACCCCGGCCGGCTACGACCGGGCGCAGGCCTGCGGCGCGAAACGGGGTTGCCGCAACGCAGCGGCGCCATTAAGCATCCTTCAAGGCCGGCATCGTGCCGGAGTTCCCGTCGAGGCTCCCGATGTATTCCATTCTCTGGTTGTTCGACACGCTGATCACGCTCTATGTCTGGATTCTCATCGCCTCGGCCATCCTGTCGTGGCTGGTGGCGTTCAATGTCGTCAATCCAAGCAACCAATTCGTGCGCAATCTCGGCGAGTTTCTGTGGCGGGTCACCGAGCCCGTGCTGGCGCCGATTCGCCGTATCCTGCCCAATCTCGGCGGCATCGACGTCTCCCCGGTGATCCTGATCATCGGTCTCTATTTCATCCGCAACCTTGTCTTCGAAATCCTGGCCTGAGCCGGGTACATGAGCGAGGTGCCCGCCTGGACCCTCGCGCCGGACGGCCTCGTAATAACCGTGCGGGCCACCCCGCGCGGCGGGCGCGACGCCATTGACGGCGTGGTCGCGCTGGCCGACGGCCGGCAGGCGGTCAAGGCGCGGGTGAGCGTGGCCGCGGAGGACGGCAAGGCCAATGCCGCGCTGGCGCGTCTGATTGCCAAAGCGGCGGGCGTGGCCCCGTCGAACGTGGAGCTGCTGAGCGGGCCCACCGCGCGGCTCAAGACCTTCCATGTAAAGGGCGATCCGGCGGAACTTGTGGCCCGGTTCGCCGTGCTGGGCGATTAGTCCCGCCTCGCCTCAGGCATTCCAGCCGAAGGCCAGCTTTTCCAGCGTGCGACCGCCAAAGGTTTCCGAGGAGCGGGCGACGCCCATGCCGCCGAGCGCGCGGTAGAAGCCGAGCGCCGGCTCGTTCGCCGCGAGCGCCCACACGGCCACGCCCTCGAAGCCGGCATTCACCAATTCCTTGCGGGAATCGGCGAACAAGCGGCGGCCGAAGCCAAGCCCCTGATATTCCGGCCGTAGGTATAGTTCGTAGATTTCGCCCTCATAGGGCAGGCCCCGGGCGCGGTTGCGGCCGAGATTGGCATAGCCGGCCACGGCATCGCCGAAGGTGAGCACCAGGACGCGGGAGCCGCGCTTGAGCGCTGTCTCCCACCAGCCCGGGCCGCGCCGCTGGATCATCTTCTCAAGCTCGGCGCCGGGAATGAGGCCGCGATACGCCGCACGCCATGCCGTATCGTGGATATCGGCAACGTCCGTTGCGTCAGCCGGGCGAGCCCGGCGCGTCTCGATAAGAAGCGTGCTCATGCCCCTGATGGGAGCAAAACCGCACCTCGGGATCAAGAGGATTTCTCAATCAATTCTCGTACGCAGGGTGGAGGCGTGGCTGTAATGCCACGCCTGCGACCCGCGGGAGCCGTCAGGCCGGGGCGATCAGACGCCCTCAGCCTCCTTGCGACGCTCCTCGCGCTTGCGCTCGTTGGGGTCGAGGAAGCGCTTGCGGATGCGAATCGACTTCGGCGTCACCTCAACCAGTTCGTCGTCCTGAATCCAGGCCAGCGAACGCTCCAGCGTCATGCGGATCGGGGGGGTGAGGCGGACCGCCTCATCCTTGGAGGTGGTGCGGATATTGGTGAGCTTCTTGCCCTTGAGCACGTTCACCTCGAGATCGTTCTCGCGGTTGTGCTCGCCGACGATCATGCCCTGATAGACCTTCCAGCCCGGCTCGATCATCATCGGGCCGCGATCTTCGAGGTTCCAAAGCGCATAAGCCACCGCTTCGCCGGCCTCGTTCGAGATCAGCACGCCGTTGCGGCGGCCGGGAATCTCGCCACGATGCGGCTGATAGGCGTGGAACAGCCGGTTCATGATCGCGGTGCCGCGCGTGTCGGTCATCAACTCGCCCTGATAGCCGATCAGGCCGCGGGTGGGGGCGTAGAACACCAGGCGCTGGCGGGTGCCGCCGGAGGGCTTCATCTCCACCATCTCGGCGCGGCGCTCGCTCATCTTCTGCACGACGACACCGGAATATTCCTCGTCCACGTCGATCAGCACTTCCTCGATCGGCTCAAGGATTTCGCCGCTCTCGCTCTTGGTGAACACCACGCGCGGGCGGGAGACGGCGATTTCGAAGCCCTCGCGGCGCATGGTCTCGATCAGCACCGCGAGCTGGAGTTCGCCGCGGCCGGAGACGAAGAACGAATCCTTGTCGGCGGATTCCTCGATCTTCAGCGCCACATTGCCCTCGGCCTCGCGCAGCAGACGGTCGCGGATCACGCGGCTTGTGACCTTGTCGCCCTCGGTGCCGGCGAGCGGCGAATCGTTGACGATGAAGGTCATGGTGACCGTCGGCGGGTCGATCGGCTGCGCCTTCAGCGGCGTGTCGACGGAGAGGTCGCAGAACGTGTCGGCCACGGTGCCCTTGGACAGGCCGGCAATGGCGATGATGTCGCCCTGCACGCCCTCTTCGATCGGCTGACGCTCGATGCCGCGGAAGGCGAGAATCTTGGAAACGCGGCCCTGTTCGACCAGCGAGCCGTCCTGCGCCAGCACCTTGATCGACTGGTTGGGCTTGATCGAGCCGGAGGTGATGCGTCCGGTAATCATGCGGCCGAGGAACGGATTGGCTTCCAGCAGGGTGCCGATCATGCGGAACGGGCCGTCGTCGACGGTGGGCTCGGGCACATGCTTGAGCACGAGATCGAAAAGCGGCGCCATGCCCTCGTCCTGCGAACCGTCGGCCGAGGTATTCATCCAGCCATTGCGGCCGGAGCCGTAGAGGATGGGAAAGTCGAGCTGATCGTCGGTGGCGTCCAGCGCCGCGAACAGGTCGAACACCTCGTTGATGACTTCCTGCGAGCGGGCGTCCGAGCGGTCGACCTTGTTGATGGCGACGATCGGCTTGAGGCCGACCTTCAGCGCCTTGCCGACCACGAACTTGGTCTGCGGCATCGGGCCTTCGGCGGCGTCGACCAGCACGATGGCGCCGTCCACCATGTTCAGGATGCGCTCGACCTCGCCGCCGAAATCGGCATGGCCGGGGGTGTCGACGATGTTGATCCGGGTGTCCCTCCAGACCACCGAGGTGGCCTTGGCGAGGATGGTGATGCCGCGCTCCTTTTCCAGGTCGTTGGAATCCATCACGCGCTCGGCGACACGCTGGTTCTCACGATAGGAGCCGGACTGCTTCAGCAGCTCGTCCACCAGCGTGGTTTTGCCGTGGTCGACGTGGGCGATGATGGCGATATTGCGCAGCTTCATAAGATCAACACCAAAAAGCGGGCCCGAAAGGCCTCGGACCCGCGCCAGAATTTTGCGGCGCACTATACGCAGAAAGCCTTCAAAGGCAACGCCGGCGCCGCGTAAAACCTGTCACGCCGTGCGCTTTCAGCTTTCCCGACGTAATTCCCAGAGCCGGCGTATCTGCGCCGCGCGCAGAATTTCGCCGTCCGGCGTGCGCAGCCAGGCCACTTCGCGCCCGGCCGGGGCCTGGGTCATGGCGAAGGCGACGGCATCCTCCACGCTCTCGAATTCGAGGCTGTCGGGCCAGTTGTCCGGAGCACGGACATCGTGGGAGGGCGGCCAGTATTGCAGCCGCGCGGGCTCGTGCCCGGTGGGGGCTTGCGTCGCGGACGTCGTCGCGTCGGATGCAGTGTGGTTTTCCATCATCGCGTTGCTCCTTGCCTTTACCAGGGCGCGCCCATCGCCGGCGCGCCGGCTTGGCCCGTAAGCGGGCTGACCCATGCGCGCCGATCTTACGCGCCGGGCCTTGCGCGCGGCACACGCATGGGGACTGGAAGAAACGCCGGAGGCCGCCGCCGGTTCCGTACTCGTCGGCGTGGGTTTCGCGTTTGCCCGGCATAATCGCACCGGCACAGTGAACTCGCGGGCGCCCGGAGAGTTGTCATGGCATGATGCCACCACAGTCTAGCGGAAAGGATTTCGGGATGAACGGGCGCAACACGTCGCCGGCCCCCACGCCGAGCGAGAAGGAAATCGACGAAACCCTGGAGGAGAGCTTCCCCGCGAGCGACCCACCGGCCTTCACCGGCGTGACCGGGGCGGAACCGCCTCCCCGCGAGCCGAAGCCGGAGCCCGACTACACCGAACCGGAAGTGGACGAAGCACTGGAGGAGAGCTTCCCGGCGAGCGATCCGCCGGCCTTCAGCGGCATCACCGGCGACGAGAAGTAGGCGCGCTCAGCGTGGCCCCGTCGGTCCGCTGCGAGGACCGGCGGCCGGCCCTTCGCCCCGCTTCGCCCAGGGCCCGAAGCGGGCATCGGGCTGGGCAGCGCGCAACATCATCATCTCGCCGACATTCTCCGGCGACAGCAACCCCACCAACCTGCCTTCGCCGTCAAGCGCCCCGAGAACGGGAGCGCGAGTCTCGCTCAGCTTCTTCAGCGCCGCGTCGAGTGGCGCGCGCAGCGGCAGCGTCGGTACGTCGCCCTGCATCGCCTCCAGCACCGAAGCGCCCGGCCCGCCGGCCTGGAGCGCGCGGATCATCGCGTCGCGCGTGAGCACACCGCGCAGATGGCCGGCGCCGTCCACCACGGGAAATTCCTTCTGCGTGGTGCGGATCAGCGCCTCGGCGGCGTCGCCTACGGTGGATTGCGGCCCGAGGCTCTCGAAGTGGGTGATCATCGCGTCCTGAACCAGCACGCCCTGCGCCGCCTGCTTCATCTGCACCGTGCCCGCCTCGCCGGACGCGGCGAGATAGACGAACACCGCGATGATGATCAGCATCGGGTTGCCGAAAATGCCGAGCAAGCCCAGGCCTATGGCGAAGGCCTGGCCGATCGACGCCGCGCGCTGGGTCGCCTGCGCGTGCGGCATGTTCATCGCCAGCACCGCGCGCAGCACCCGCCCGCCATCCATCGGAAAGGCGGGCAGCAGGTTGAACACCACGAGGAAGATGTTCGCCGCCGCCAGCTTGGCGACAAGGCTTGCCTGCGGGTTCTCGATCTCCTCGATATGCTCCATCCCCAGCTGCGCGCCCTGTGCGGCGAGCACCAGCAGCAGCACCGCAGCGATCACCACATTCACCGCCGGCCCCGCCAGCGCCACCACCAGTTCCTCGGACGGCTTTTCCGGGATGCGCTCCAGCCGCGCGATGCCGCCGAACGGCCATAGCGTAACCTCCGGCGTCTTCACCCCATAGCGGCGCGCCGCGAAGATATGACCGAACTCATGCAGCAGCACGCAGGCGAACAGCAGGGCGACGAAGGCTACCCCTTCCCACGCCGCGCCGATGCCGCCCTGCTGGTAATAGGCGAACCAGATCCACACCAGGAACAGCAGGAAGGTAACGTGGATGCGGACCGCCGTGCCGTAGACGTAACCGACGGTGAGCGACCAGGGCATGGCAATCTCCTCGGGCTGGGAAACACAACCATAACCCAGCACGGAACCGCTTGCCGCTCCCGCGTGTTGCCGTCCCGAACCGGATATCGTCAGGGAGACGGCTAACATGAACGAGAATGAGCGCAGCACAGCCGAGGCCATCGATCGTGCCTGGGAGATGATGGAGGACATCCGCATCTGCATGCTGGTGACCCGCGAGGGTGAAACCTTGCGCGCTCGCCCGATGGACGCCCACCCCTCGCGCGAGGAAGGCTGCATCTGGTTCCTGTCGGACCGTCGCGGCCACAAGGACGACGAGCTGAACCGCGACCCGCAGGCGGCGCTGACCTTCGCCAAGCCGGGCGACAATGCCTATCTCTCGGTCTCAGGTCAGGCCGAGGTCTCCAATGATCGCGCCAAGATCGACGAGCTGTGGAGCGACATGAACAAGGCGTTCTGGCCCAAGGGCAAGACCGACCCGAACATCTGCGTCGTCCGCTTCCTTCCCGAGCGCGCTGAATATTGGGACGGGCCGTCGACCTCGATCGGCGTGCTGTTCAAGATGATGGCCGCGCGGATTTCCGGCTCGCCCACCGATCTCGGCGAGAACCGCAAGGTGCCGCTGGACTGACCCGCCGCGTCAGGCAGAGAGGGCGGGGCGCGCCTCGCCGGCCCGCTCTCGCGCCGCCCGCATGTCGCGGGCCGGCGGGATACCGAACAGCCGGCCATATTCACGCGTGAACTGCGGGACGCTCTCATAGCCGACCGCGAAGGCGGCCGCGCTGGCAGATGCCCCTTCGACCATACGGCGCCGGGCCTCGATCAGGCGGAGCTGCTTCTGGAACTGGAGTGGCGACAGCGAGGTGACGGCCCGGAAATGCTGGTGGAAGGTCGAGACGCTCATCCCGGCCTCAGCAGCCAGTCGGCTTACCCCCAGGGGGTGCACGAACTCCGCCCGAAGGAGTGCGACCGCCCGGGCGATGCGCCCGGCATGGCTATCCGACCAGCCGAGACGTCGGATCGCCGCACCGTGGCGACCGGCGAGCAGCCAATAGTGCATTTCGCGCAGCAACTGGGCCTGAAGCACCGGCAGCGCGGCGGGACGATCGAGCAACCGCAGCAGGCGTAGCGCCGCAGCCGCCACGTCCTCGTCGGTCGGTTCGACCCGGACCGGCGCGCCATCTGGGACCGCGACCGACCCCATCTCCGCGGCCAGTTCGGCGATGACCGCAAGATCCAGCTCCAGCACCAGCGACAGATAGGGCCGGGCGTGACTGGCCCGGGTGATCTGGCTGACGATCGGCACATCGGCGGTGATGAGGAGCGAATCCCCGGCCCCGAAGTCAAAATCGCGGGTTCCCATGGTTACCCCGCTTGGCACCCTGGACAACAAGGCAAGCCAGCGGACGTGCGATGGCGTGCACGCTGCCCGTCGGCGCCGGCACACGAAAGAACATGATCCCCGGGATCGGCGTCGTCGCGATCCCGTCCGCATCGGCGTGCATCCGGCCGTGCCGGTCCATGATTTCAAGCAGGCTGCTCATGCAGCCATCATAGCTCCGCCGATGCCGCTGAAAAGCCGCTTCGGAGAATCAGGCAAGAAATCGCGGACTTCCGGCAAGAGGGCGCTCGCGCCGCGCGGCATATCTCGGTCATCCCAACTGACAGGAGACTGGACATGTCCACGATCACACTCATCACCGGCGGCAGCCGCGGCCTAGGCCGCAACACCGCCCTCAGCGTCGCCCGCAAGGGTGGCGATGTGGTTCTCACCTATCGCAGCCGCGCCGAGGAGGCGCAGGCCGTAGTGACTGAAATCGAAGCGCTCGGCCGCAGGGCCGTGGCGCTCCCGCTCGATACCGGCACGCTCGCCGAGTTCCCAGCGTTTACCCGCGAGCTGCGCGCCGCGCTGTCGCGGATATGGGACCGGGAGAGCTTTGACCACCTCGTCAACAATGCCGGCCATGGCGACCACGCGCTGATCGCCGAGACCACGGAGGCGCAGTTCGACCGGCTGGTCGACGTGCATTTCAAGGGCGTGTTCTTCGTCACGCAGGCGCTGCTACCGCTCATCGCAGATGGCGGGCGCATCGTGAACCTGTCATCCGGGCTCACGCGCGTTTCCTATCCCGGCTTTGCCGCCTATGCGGCGGCGAAGGGCGCGGTGGAGGTGCTTAGCGTTTATCTGGCGAAGGAACTCGGCGCCCGCGGCATCGCCGTCAACACGGTGGCGCCGGGCGCGATCGCGACGGATTTTCTCGGCGGCGCGGTGCGCGATACGCCGGACCTCAACAAGGTCTTCGCACAGATGACCGCGCTCGGGCGCGTCGGCGAGCCTGACGACATCGGGCCGATGATCGCCAGCCTGCTGTCCGCGGATCATCGCTGGATCAACGCGCAGCGCATCGAAGTCTCCGGCGGGCAGGCGATCTGAGTCGCGCCGAACGCCGGAAGACCCAAGGCCGGACGGGAAACCGCCCGGCCTTCTCGTGCGGCTTCAGCCGCCGATCTTGCGGGCGCGGCTGCCCAGCGTGCGCAGGCGCAGCGCGTTCAGCTTGATGAAGCCGGCGGCGTCGCGGTGGTCGTAGGCGACCGCGCCCTCCTCGAAGGTCACGAGGTCCTGATTGTAGAGCGAATAGGGGCTCTCGCGGCCGACCACCGCGACATTGCCCTTGTAGAGCTTCAGCCGCACCGTGCCGGTCACCATTTCCTGGCTCTTGTCGATCAGCGCCTGCAGCATCTCGCGCTCGGGCGAGAACCAGAAGCCGTTATAGATCAGCTCCGCATAGCGGGGCATGATGTCGTCCTTGAGATGCGCCGCGCCGCGGTCGAGCGTGATGCTCTCGATACCGCGATGCGCCTGAATCAGGATTGTGCCGCCGGGCGTTTCGTAGACGCCGCGCGACTTCATGCCGACGAAGCGGTTCTCGACGAGGTCGAGACGGCCGATGCCGTTCTCCTTGCCGAGCGCGTTGAGGCGGGTCAGCAGGCTGGCCGGGGACAGCACCTCGCCGTCGATCGACACCGCGTCGCCCTGCTCGAAGCCGATGGTGATGTAGGTCGCCTTGTCGGGCGCATCCTCGGGCGCGATGGTGCGCATATAGACCATCTCGGGCGCCTCAACGGACGGATCTTCCAGCACCTTGCCCTCGGAGGAGGAGTGCAGCAGGTTGGCGTCGACCGAGAACGGCGCCTCGCCGCGCTTGTCCTTGGCGATCGGGATCTGGTGGCTCTCGGCGAAGGCGATCAGCGCCTCGCGCGAGCGCAGGTCCCATTCGCGCCACGGCGCGATGATCTTGATCTCCGGCTCCAGCGCGTAATAGCTCAGCTCGAAGCGCACCTGGTCGTTGCCCTTGCCGGTCGCGCCGTGCGAGACGGCATCGGCGCCGACCTTGCGGGCGATCTCGATCTGCTTCTTGGCAATCAACGGGCGGGCGATCGAAGTGCCGAGCAGGTACAGCCCTTCATAGAGCGCATTGGCGCGGAACATCGGGAACACGTAGTCGCGCACGAACTCCTCGCGCACGTCCTCGATGAAGATGTGCTCGGGCTTGATGCCCAGCATCTCGGCCTTCTTGCGCGCCGGCTCCAGTTCCTCGCCCTGGCCGAGGTCGGCGGTGAAGGTCACCACCTCGCAGCCATAGGTGGTCTGCAGCCATTTGAGGATCACCGAAGTGTCGAGACCGCCCGAATAGGCGAGAACCACGCGCTTGACGTCGCTAGCCATCTTAAGAATTCCGCACGAGAGGAGGCCGCAGCCTGAGAAAGCGCGCGGACTATAGGCATGAAGCGCGCTCGTGCAAGCCGTGTCTGCGCTTACCTCGTTCGCCTGTCGGCGCACCGGAGAGGCGGCGCGCTCACGGCGCCGGCGGGGGAGACTCCGGCGAAGGCACGACGGCGGCCGTGCGCACGCGCCCCACAGGCTTCCAGAACCCCGCGCTCCAGCCGGCGACCAGCCAATAGGCCATGCCGCCGGCAAGGCCGGAGCCGATGACGTAGAGATTGCCGTCGAACGGCACTGGCGTGTCGCCGTAAGGCGCGAAGATTTCCGCGCCGAGCCAGGCGGAAATCGCCCCGTTCGCGACGTAGTACATCCAGGAGCGTATTGCGAAGCCTTCGGCGAACAATATGCCGATCAGCGCAACCGCCCACATGGTGACGGCCACGGTGGCGAGCAAAAACGTGCCGGTCGCCAGCATCTCGAACAGGTCCGTGGCCTGCACATCCACCGCGCCGGCGAGCACATCGCCGATCCGCCAATAGCCAAAGATGATCACCGCCATGGTGGCGCAGATGCCGACCATGATGCCGAGCGGCACCACGACGAGGCGCAGCAGCAGGCGGAGCAGGTTTTCCATGGGCGAGGCCTATTGCGGAGCGTGGCAGACGGCTTCGATATTATGCCCGTCGGGATCGAGCACGAAGGCGGCGTAGTAGCTCGGATGGTAATGCAGCCGCAGCCCCGGCGGGCCGTTGTTGCGCCCGCCCGCCGCCATGGCCGCCGCGTAGAACGCGTCGACGCTGGCCCGGTCCGGCGCGGAAAAGCACACGTGCAGCCCCTCGCCGCGGATCGGGCCGCCGGAATTGATCCAGAAGAACGGGTTGCGCCCGGTGCCGAAGCCGGCGCGGCTGCGTCCCTCGCTCAGCTCCATCACGACGGTGATACCGAGCGGCGCCAGTGCCCGCGCATAGAAATCCCGCGAACGCGCGAAATCCGCGACCGGGAAGCCGATATGATCGAGCATGTCCGCCACGCGCCGCCGCTACTCGGCCGCCGCCGCCATGGCGCGCAGGGCAAGACGCTCGCGGGCCGTGAGCTTCTCGGTCTCGCTCTTGAGCTGGCCGCAGGCGGCGAGGATGTCGCGCCCGCGCGGCGTGCGCACCGGGCTGGAATAGCCGGCGCGGAACACGATGTCCGAGAAGGTCTCGATGGTTTCCCAGTCCGAGCACTCATATTTCGTGCCGGGCCACGGGTTGAACGGAATCAGGTTGATCTTGGCGGGAATGCCGGCGAGCAGCTTCACCAGCGCCTTGGCATCCGCCGGGCTGTCGTTCACGCCCTTGAGCATGACGTATTCAAAGGTGATGCGCTTGGCGTTGGAGGCGGCGGGATAGGTCCGGCAAGCCTCCAGCAGCTCTTTCAGCGGGTACTTCTTGTTGATCGGCACCAGCACGTCGCGCAATTCGTCGCGTACGGCGTGCAGCGAGATAGCGAGCATCGGGCCGACGTCACGGCCGAGTTTTTCGATCTCCGGCACCACGCCGGAGGTGGAAACGGTGATGCGGCGCTTGCCGATGCCGAGGCCCTCGCCATCGGCCAGGATGTCGATCGCCAGCGCGACCGAGTCATAGGCATAGAGCGGCTCGCCCATGCCCATGAACACGATGTTGGTCACGAGGCGGTCGCCCTCGGTCGGCAGGCCGGGGCCGACGGCGCGGTCGCGGCCGGGATAGTCGCCGAGCCGGTCGCGGGCGACCATCACCTGCGCCACGATCTCGGCGGCGGTCAGGTTGCGCACGAGGCGCTGGGTGCCGGTGTGGCAGAACGAGCAGTTCAGCGTGCAACCGACCTGGGAGGAGACGCACAGCGTGCCGCGGTCGCTCTCGGGAATATAGACCATCTCGACATCGTGCGGCTTGTCGCCGGCGATGTCGGGCGGCAGGCGCAGCAGCCATTTGCGGGTGCCGTCATTGGACACCTGCTCGACCACGACCTCGGGACGGTCGAGCGTGAAGGCCGCGCTCAGCTTCTCGCGCAGGCCCTTGCCGACATTGGTCATCTCGTCGAACGAGGTGGCGCCGCGCAGATAGATCCAGTGCCAGAGCTGGGAGACGCGCATGCGCCGCTCACGCTCGGGCAGGCCGATATCGGCCAGCGCCTGCGAAAGGCCGGCGCGGTCGAGCCCGGCGAGCGAGCGGCGGGCGTCCTCGGCAGCCGGATGCGCTACGGCGCCGAGTGCGCCGTCGGCGGAGGCCGGGACGGTATCGATCAAAGTGGCCATGATGTTCGCTGAATGCCTGTTTGCGCGCCTCATAGCACGAAGCGGCGGGAATGGCGACCGCAGGTGACATATCCGCCAACCACTAGGTATCTTGGATGGCACTTTAACGGAGCACAACCTAAGGACTGCGAAGTACGGACCAAGCACGGGTGGCTGCGGATCGCACATTCCGATGCGATAGCCGATCGCAATCGCGACTTTCGCTGTGAAGAATGTCACGGCCGCGTCACGCCGCATCGACTAGCAAAAAATGGGGCGCGGGCTCACTTCGAACATAAGGTTCGACATGCCGGCTGTTCACTCGGTGATTGTTTCAATGGGCACCGCTCTCTGCACCCTGAAGCATTGGTTTAAGCCCCCTCACTTCAGCGGCACCCAGATGTCGATCACGAGATCGTCCTGCGGGGTGGTGCGGGGGTCGGAGCGGTATTCCTCGACATAGAGGTCTTCCGCTTCGAGGTCCTTGGCGTCGAGCAGGTTGGCAATCTGCTCATAGGTCGGGTCCATGGCGTCATAGGGTCCGCGATGGGTGAAGCGCAGCGCCTTGCCGCCGGGCGACGCGGAGAACTCCAGTCCGCCCTGCGGTTTCTCCGTGGTCGCGCCCTCGAAGGGCTGTGCCGCCTCGAACTCGAAGCCGACATCGTCGGTCATGGTGTAGATGATGAAGGGCGCGCCGGTGGGCTTGAGCTTGAGCCGCGCCAGCTCCGCGTCCACGTCCTTGAGCGTAGCGACGATGGTGGCGAAACCCTCGTCCCAGGTCGCCTTGCCCTTCTTCTGCAGTACCGGCACCGGCCGCATCTCGGCGGCATCGCCGAAGCCGTCCGGCCGCTTCATCGGATCGCTCTCGGCCGGAACCGCCTGCGTCTCCACCGCCTTGGGATCGATCACCGGCGGCGCCACCAGATCGCCGTCGCCGTCATCGTCGTCGAGCGACTGGTCCGGGTCTGCGGGGGTGGCTGGCGCCTCGGGCTGTGCC